>DATHTC010000405.1:0-4796 GCA_035463735.1 Gaiellaceae bacterium
GCCGCGCGGGACAGCGGGGCGGGTAGAAGACGCCGTTGCGCCAGTGGGCGTAGTTCCACCCTGAGCAGCCGATCCGCACCTCGCCCATCGGTGGACCTCTTGCCCGGTCAGGCCGTCGCCGTACCGCTAGCTCCGGAGCGCCGCCGCGAGCCGGGAGCAGCCGTCCGCGGTCGCGGCCGCCACCACGCGCGAGCGGGCGCCGAGGTCGAGAGGCGCCGCCTCGAAGGGCGGATCCTCGAAGAGGTCGATCGCGAGCCCGCGCTCTCGAACGAGGAGCTGTGCGGCGGCGATGTCCACCGAGCGCGCGGGCTTGAGCGAGCAGACGCCGTCGATCCGCCCGGCGGCGAGGTTGCAGAGCGCGATCGCGAGCGAGCCCATGATCCGCAGCCGGTAGGCGACACCGACGACCGACGCTGCCTGCGCCGCGACTGCGGCCGTCGTCGTCGCCTCGAACGCGAGGATCTCGAGCTCCTCCTTCGGCCGCTCGTCGGGGAGCGGGACGCCGTCGAGGAAGGCGCCGCCGCCGCGACGCGCGGTCCACTCCTCGCCGGTGCCGAAGTCGTGGACGAAGCCGAAGACGACATCGCCCATCGTCGGCCCCTCGGCGACGGCGACCGAGAGCGCGAAGTGCGGGAGCCCGCGCTTCGCGTTGTTCGAGCCGTCGATCGGGTCGACCACGACCCGCACGACGCCGTCGGCGCCGACCAGCTCCTCGCCGAGCTCCTCCGAGACGAGCGTGAACGACTCGCCGCTCGCGCGCAGCCGCTCGACCACGGCGCGCTCGGCGGCCGCGTCCACCGCGGTCGTATCGTCGCCGCCCAGGCCTGCGCCGACGACCGGCTCGCGCGCCGCCCGCCCCTGGAGCCCGTCGAGCGCTCGCGCGACGTCCGCGGCGGCCTCGCGGCAGATCGCCAGCCAGTCCGTCACCCGAGTGGGTGGAAGAGCAGCCCGGAGAGCAGCTTCGGGAAGAAGTACGTCGACTTCGGCGGCATCACCTCGCCGCGGCGCGCCACCGCGAAGACGTCCTCGATCCGCGTCGGGCGCAGCAGGTACGCGACGGAGGCCTCGCCCGCGTCGACGCGCCGCACCGCCTCCCGCCAGTCGGGCGTGTACGCGATCCCCTCGTGGCCGAGGCGGTCGATCACGAACACGTCGGGACGGGCGTCGCTCGTGGCGACGAGCTGCGGGCTGCGCCGCTCGTAGCGGACGAAGGCGGCGGTGTCGTACGAGAGCTCCTCGAGGTCGGCCAGCGCATCGCGCACGTCCGGGCGCGCGTCACCGAACCCGAGCGACTCGTCCGGCAGCGTGCCGTCGAAGACGCGGTGCGTCGGGAAGATCGTGAGCCCAGGGTCCTCCGTCGAGACGAGCACGACCATCATCCAGGCGCTCTCCTCCGTGCCCTCCTGCTGGTGGAAGGCGAGCGCGGTCTCGTAACGGTGGTGCCCGTCGGCGATCAGCAGCTGCCTGTCTGCGAACGCGTCGCGGACATCGTCCTCGAGCCGCCAGAGGCGCGCGCCCTCGACGGCGAGATCGGGCGGGCGCTCGGGCACGGAGAGCGCCCCCGGCCCGTCGTAGAGCAGGAAGATCGGCTCGAGCTGCACCCGGGTCGCTCGCAGGAGGCGGAGGCGACCCTCCTTCGGCCCCCGGTGCGTCCGCTCGTGCGGCAGGACGACGCCGCGCTCGTACGGCTCCACCCGCAGCGAGGCGACGAGTCCCGTGCGGGCGCGCGCGACGCCGTCGGGGCCGACGTAGTCCTGGACGAGCACCCAGAGGGACGGCTCGTCGTCGCGGACGAGCACGCCGGCCCGCTGCCACGCCCGCCACGCCTCGGCGGCCGCCTCCTCCGAGTCGGGCAGGGTCAGGTGGACGACGTTGTGCGGGCTCCGCGCCCGGTACGCGTCGCGCTGCGCCTCGTCGAGGACGTCGTACGGCGGCGCGACGAGCTGCTCGAGTGGCCCTGCCGCCGCCTCGTCGTACCGCGCCGCGCGGAAGGGCCGGACGTCCGCCATCGCGCGCCCACGCTAGCATCGCGCGGTGGCCGCGATCGCCGAGCTGACGCCCGACCGCGTGGTGGAGGGCGTCTACGCGGTGGCCCGGAAGCGGCGGCTGCGGACGCGCTCCGGCGCGCCCTACCTCGCGCTCGAGCTCGTCGACCCGAGCGGCCGGATCGAGGGCCGCGTGTGGCAGGACGTCGACCTCCTCGACGCGCGCTTCGGCGAGGGCGACGCGGTGCGCGTGCTGGGCCGGGTGGAGCGCTTCCGCGACCGCCTCCAGCTCGAGGTGCGGACGCTCGAGGCGGCCGCCGACGCGGACGCCACGGCGCTCGCGCCCGCGATGCGGCGCGACGCGGACGAGCTGGAGGGCTTCCTCGACTTCCTGGCGGCGGAGATCGCGCACGGGGGTCTCCGGGGCCTGGTCGGACGCGTTCTCGACGCCCCCACGCGCGCCCGTCTCCGCGAGCTGCCGGCCGCCGACGCCCACCACGCGTACGCGGGCGGGCTGCTCGAGCACACGGTCGGGGTGGCCACGATCTGCCGCGAGGCGACACAGCTGCACCCGCGGCTTCGCAGCGACCTGCTGCTCGCGTCGGCGCTCCTCCACGACGTGGGACGGACGGTCGAGCTGGGTCGCGCTCCCTCGTTCCGGCCCACGCCGGAGGGCGAGCTCCTCGGGCACGTGCACCTCGGCCTCCGGCTCGTCGAGGAGCGGACGGGGGGCCTCGACGCGGCGGGCCAAACGGAGCTGCTCCACGCGATCGCCGTCCACCATGACGTCCGGGCCGCCCGGACCGCGGAGGCGGCCGTCCTCTTCCACGCGAACCAGCTGGACGCGGTCGCGGCCACGCGGCCGGTCGACGCCGCTTGATCGCGCTCGCGCTCGCGCTCGGCGCGAGCGTGTCGTGGGGCGTCGGCGACTTCCTCGGCGGCGTCAGCTCGCGGCGACTCCCGACGCTCATCGTGCTCGCCGTGTCGCAGCCGGCGGGCCTCGTCGGGCTGGTCGCCCTCGCCCTCGCGGTGCAGGAAGAGCCGCTCGGCGCCGGCGGGATCGCTGCCGCCGCAGCCGCGGGCGCCGCGGGCGCGCTGGGGCTCGGCGGCCTCTACCGCGGGATGGCGGTGGGCGCGATGGGCGTCGTCGCGCCGGTCTCAACCCTCGCCGCGGTGCTGCCGGTGACCGTCGGGCTCGCGCGCGGCGAGCGACCCGGCGTGCTCCAGCTCGCAGGCGCGGCGCTCATCCTCGGGGGCGTCGTGCTCGTCTCCCGCGAGCCCGGCGCGGGCGGCAGCCGGGTCGCCGCAGGCGTCGGGCTCGCGCTCGTGGCGGCAACCGGCTTCGGGCTCTACTTCGTGTTCATCGACGTCGCGGCCGACGAGAGCGCGACGTGGGCGGTGGTCGTCGCGCGGGCCACCGCCTCGGCGCTCTGCATCGGCGCCGCCGTCGCGCGCAGCGATGCGGGCGGCCTCGCCCCGCGGGCGCTGCCGGCGCTGACGCTGATCGGCCTCCTCGACGCCTCGGCCAACGTGCTGCTCGCGGTGGCGCTGACGCAGGGATACGTGAGCCTCGTCTCGGTGGTCGCCTCGCTCTACCCCGTGGTGACGGTCCTGCTCGCGCGGACGGTGCTCGCCGAGCGGGTCGCGCCGCCGCAGACGGTCGGGATCGGCGTCGCGCTCGGCGGGGTCGCGCTCGTCGCAGCCGGTTAGCGGGCCGTCGACGCACGCGGCACGAGGTCCGCCTCGATCCGCACCGGCGCTTCGCGATCCTCGCCCGCGAGCGTCGCCGCCAGCAGCTCGATCGCCGCCTCTCCATGACGGTGGGCGTGGATGTCGACGGCGGTCAGCTGCGGCCGCACGCGCGTCGCCAGCGGACTGTCGATGACGCTGACGACGCCGACGTCGCCGGGGACGTCGAGCGCGAGGTCCTCGCACGCGCGCAGCGTGCCGAGCGCGAGCGTGTCGCCGAGGCAGAGGACGGCGTCGGGGCGGTCGTCCTCACCGGCGAGCAGCGCCAGTGCCGCGTCGTAGCCGTCGCGCTCCGAGACGTGCCCGCTCTCGACGACGGGCGCCTGCGCGCCGGCGAGCTCGCGGAACACCGACTCGTGCTCGATGATCGCGGACAGCTTCGCGGACAGCGACAGCAGCGCCGGCCGCTCGTAGCCGCGGCCGGCGAGGTGCTCCAGCACCGACAGCTGGATCGCGCGCGCCTCGGTGCCGACCCACCGCCCTCCGGCGGGGTCGTCGATCCGGCCGATGCTCACGTAGGGGGTGCCTGCCTCGAGCACTGCGCGCACGAACGGGTCGCCCCGGGCGGGGACGACGAGCACGGCGCCGTCCACGGCGTCGCCGTCGAGCAGCGGCTCGGTCAGCTCCGTGCTCGCGTCCGGCGGCACGAACAGGAAGCTGAAGCCGCGCTCGAGGGCGGCGAGCGACAGCGCGGGGAGGAGCTGGGCGAAGAAGGAGTTCAGCAGCAGATCCGGCCCCGAGAAGGGGACCGAGAGCGCGAGCGTGTTCGTCCGCCCCGCCGCGAGCGCGCGCGCGATCGCGCGCGGCCGGTACGCCAGGCGCTCGGCGGCGGCGACGACGCGCCCGCGGGTCGCCTCGTTCACCCGGCGCTTGCCGGAGAAGACGTGCGAGACGGTGGTGATGGAGACGCCGGCCGCCTCGGCCACGTCGAAGATCGTCGCGCGCGTCCTCGTCTCGGGCATCGGCCGCGGTTGACGATAGGGCAGCGGCCTGCAATGGGCAACGCCGATGCAGCCACGTCTGGGGTCTGTCCCCAGCCATGGAGGGAGGGGGCATGGGGGA
>DATHTC010000406.1:0-1700 GCA_035463735.1 Gaiellaceae bacterium
CATCGCCTTCCTCACGTACCCAGGAACCGTGCCGAGGTCCTCCCCGACGACGATCGAACCCGTCCGGTGGGCCTCGATCGACAGCATCGCGTACCACTCCCGCGCGTGGTACCGCACGTAGACGCCATCCGCCGCCCCGGCGCCGTGCGGCACCCAGTACAGCCGGTGCAGCCCCATCACGTGGTCGACCCGGATCGCCGAGGCGTTGCGGGCGAGCGCGGCCACGTACGCGCGCGGGTACGCGTAGCCGTCCTCGCGGATCCGATCGGGGTGAAGCGGCGGGAACCCCCAGTCCTGGCCGGCCGAGAAGAACGCATCCGGCGGAGCACCCGCCGAGCTCTGCGTCGCGAACGACCGGCGCTCGCGCCACACGTCGTAGCTCGCTCCGTCCACGCCGAGTGGCAGGTCGAGGCACAGGCGGTGGCCGCTCGCGGCGAGCCCGTCGAGCTGCGAGGCCGCGAGCCACTGGACGTACAGGTGGTACCGGCCCGCGGGATCGTCCTCCGGGTCGCCGGTCAGCGAGCCGTCGCGCTCGCGCGCGGCCCACCCCTGCCACGGCGTGCGGCGGCGTTCGACCTCCGCTCGGAACCGGGCGTAGTCGCGGACGTGAGGATCGCGGGCGATGAAGTCGTCGAACGCGCGGGGCCGTGTCCCCGCGAACAGCGTCGCTGCGAGCGGCTCGAGGACGCGCCGCTTCGCCTGCATGACGGCGCGCTGGTCGACCAGGTCGAGCTCGCGCAGGCGCCGGAGCTCCGCGAGCAGGCCATCGTCTTCGAGCACGCGTCGAGCGTCGTCGGACCGCGAGAGCTCGGGGGCCGCCTCCACGTCGACGTGCAGCTCGTTCCAGAACAGGCGGCTCGCCGGCGAGTACGGGCTCGGCTGGAACGGCTCGGTGAGGAAGGCCGCGAACAGCGGCAGCGTCGCCAGCACGTCGCCGCCCCGTTCGCCGATGAACGCGTGCAGCCGTCCGAGATCACGGAACGAGCCGACCCCCCAGTCGTTCGCGGAGCGGATCGCGTAGGTGGGCGCGAACACGCCCCACCGCTTGCGCGCGAGCACGGGAGCCCTCCACGGCGCCGACATGACGAGCGTGGCGAGCCGCTCGCGGCCCGTGTCGATGTGGAGCGTGTGGTAGCCCGGAACGAGCGGGCCGCCCAGCAGGCGGGCGGGCACACCGACGGCGACGCGCCCCCCGGCGTCCGGGGGCCCCGGCTCGACGGTGGTCCACCCCGCCGGCTCCTCACCCTCGGGCCCGAGCGCGACCCGGACGCGACCGTCTCCGGCCACACGGAGCGACACCGCCGTCAGCCGCCCGTTCCAGGCCACGAGCACCGTTTCGATCGCACATGCCTCGAGCTCCGCGCACCGCGCGCGCAGCGCATCGGGCGCATCGTCGGGACGGGCGATCGGCGCCCCGATGACCTGGAGGGCGCGGGTCAGCGCCTCGGGCGACGCGACGACGCGACGGCCGGTCGCACTCTCATACGCCGGTTGGATGCCGTACATCCGCGCCAAGGCCCGCAGGTCGCGCGTGGAGGACCGCGCCCTGCTCAGACCGGCACCTCGAGCAGGTCCAAGATGCCCCGGACGGGCGTGACGAGCCAGTCGGGACGGTTGTCCATCTCATACGCGAGCTCGTAGACGGCCTTTTCGAGCACGAGCGCGCGCAGCAACCTGCGCGTCTCGTCCGCGTCGCCCGG
>DATHTC010000407.1:0-5892 GCA_035463735.1 Gaiellaceae bacterium
ATCGCCTTCTTCGCCACCCGCACCTCGACGTCGGGCGCTACCTCGAGGCCGAGGTCCTCCTCGTCGACCTCCGTCACCGTCCCGTAGAGGCCGCCGGCCGTCACGACGTAGTCGCCCGGCTTCAACGCGTCGATCATCGACGTCTGGGCCTGCTGTCGGCGGCGTTGCGGGAGGACGATCAGCAGCCACATCAGGGCGAAGCCGAACACCAGGAACAGCAGGAACTCCACGTGGTCTCCTTCAGGCGGCGGCTGCGGCGCCGAGTCGGGCGAGGGCGTCCGCGCGGTACGCCGCGAGCGCTCCCCGCTCGATCGCAGCGCGTGCGCCGGCGGTCAGTTCGAGCAGGAACCGCAGATTATGCAGGCTCAGGAGCCTCAGGCCGAGCAGCTCTTCCTGGTTGACGAGGTGCCGGATGTAGGCGCGGCTGAAGCGGCGGCAGGCGGGACAGGAGCACGCTTCGTCGAGCGGGCGCCCGTCGCGGGCGAAGCGGGCGTTCCGGAGGTTGAGGCGGCCCTCCCACGTGAGCGCGGAGCCGGTGCGCGCGATGCGGGTCGGGAGCACGCAGTCGAACATGTCGATCCCGGCCTCGACCACCCGGAGGATGCCCTCGGGGTCGCCGATGCCCATGAAGTAGCGCGGCCGCTCGGCCGGGAGCAGCGGCGCCGCCTCCGCGGTCGCCGTGAACATCGGCTCGCGCTCCTCCCCGACCGAGAGGCCGCCGAGCGCGTAGCCGTCGAAGCCGAGCGGGACGAGCTCCTCCACGGAGCGACGCCGGAGCTCGCCGTCGGCCCCGCCCTGGGTAATGCCGAAGCGCAGCTGCCCGGGCGCGCGGGAAGCGTCGACCTGGCGCCGCGCCCAGGCTGTCGTCCGCCGCACGGCCTCGGCGAGCTCGCGGCGAGGGATCCCGGCCGGCGGGCAGACGTCCAGGCACATCGCCACGTCGGAGCCGAGCGCGGCCTGGATCGCAGCCGCCCGCTCGGGGGTGAAGCGTTCGAGGCTGCCGTCGTACACGGAGCGGAAGGTGACCCCGTCGTCGTCGACGGCCTGGAGCGTGTGCCGCAGGCTGAAGACCTGGTAGCCGCCCGAGTCGGTGAGGATCGGCCCGTCCCAGCCTGCGAACGCGTGCAGCCCGCCGAGCTCCGCGATCACGTCCTCGCCCGGCCGGAAATGGAGGTGGTAGGCGTTGCCGAGGATCAGCTCGGCGCCGAGCGCCCGCAGCTCGTCCGGGTCGACGCCCTTCACCGTTCCCTTCGTCCCCACCGGCATGAACACGGGCGTCCGCACCTCGCCGTGGGCGGTGCGCAGGACGCCTGCGCGCGCCTCGCCGTCCCGCGCCACCACCTCGAAGACCGTGCTCATACGGCGCTCATCCTGCCAAGTGACAGTCTGTTACTTGTCGCTTCGAAAGCGACAACGCATCGCGCCACGGCCTGGGCTCGCCGTTCCGACCACCGCCCGTACGGTTTGCGAATGGACAAGTAACAGTCTGTTGCTTTGTCGCTTTCGCGCCGGATCACAGGATCAGCATCGCGTCGCCGAACGAGTAGAAGCGGTAGCGCTCCCGGATCGCCTGCCGGTACAGCTCCCTCGTCTCCTCCACGCCCGCGAACGCCATCACGAGCGCGAGCAGCGTCGAGCGCGGCAGGTGGAAGTTCGTGAGCAGCGCCCCGACGCGGCGGAACCGGAACCCCGGCGTGACGAAGAGCGACGTCCGCCCCTCGAGCGGCCCTCCCCGGGCCACGGTCTCGAGCACGCGCACCGTCGTCGTCCCCACCGCCAGCACGCGGTCGGCCGCTTCGATCCGCGCCCACGCCTCCGGCCGCACCGCGTAGCGCTCCCCGTGGAGCTCGTGCTCCTCGAGCCGCCCGGCAGTCACGGGGCGGAACGTGTCGAGTCCGACGTGGAGCGTGACGTACTCGACGTCCAGCCGCGCCAGCAGCTCGGGCGTGAAGTGGAGCCCGGCCGTCGGCGCCGCCGCCGAGCCCGCTTCCCGCGCATAGACCGTCTGGTAGCGGGAGGGGTCGCGGAGCGGCTCCACGATGTACGGGGGGAGCGGCGCCTCGCCCTCGGGCTCCCCGTGCAGCCGGAGCAGCCAGCGCCCGTCGCCGAGCGGCTCGAGGAGCTCGACCGGGCCGATCCGCTCGCCCCGCCGGAGCTTCCGCGACGGGCGCGCAAGCCCTTCCCAGCCGCCGGCGTCGTCGATCCGCTCGAGCAGCAGCACCTCCGCTGCGCCCCCGCTCTCCCGCCGCGCGCGGATCCGGGCGGGCACCACACGCGTGTCGTTCGCCACCACGAGCTCCCCCGAGAGCTCCTCCGGGAGCTCCGCGAAGCGCCGGTGCCGGACCGCGCCGCTCCCGCGCTCGTACACGAGCAGCCGCGACTCGTCGCGCCGCGCGGCCGGGTGCTGCGCGATCAGCTCGGGCGGGAGCTCGTAGTCGAGATCCGAAAGCTGCATTCGTCCGGCGGACGTTGTACCCTGGAGGCGTGGATGCGGACGCGGTCGAGAGGGCGATGGCACGGCTCTCCGACGCCGCCGAGGGACGCACGTCTCCCGGCGACGTCGACGCCGCGCTCGAGCGGGCACGGGAGCAGATCGAGCAGCTGGCGCAGGCCGCGGCCGAGCTCGAGAGCGCACTGCCGACCCGCGTCGGTGAGGCCGTCCGCGAGGGCGTCCGCGCCGAGGCCGCTCCCGTGGGGCGGCACCTCGCGGAGGTGCGCGGGCTGCTCAACGCGGTGATCCGCCGGCTCGAGCGCGTGGAGGGCGACCTCCTCGCCGAGCGGCACGCCCGCGTCGACGACCTGGCGGTGCTCGTCGACCTCGTCACCTCCGGGTGGAAGGGCGTCGACCGCCGCCTCGAGCGGATCGAGACCGCGCTCGCCGCGTCCGACGGCGCGGTCGTCTACCGCATGGAGGAGCGCCGCCCGCCGACGGCCGGCTCCGCGCCGTAGGCAACGCCGTCCGCGGGGAGCCGGAGCGCGAACCGGCTCCCACGACCGACCTCGCTCTCCACCTCGATGCCGCCGCCGAGCGCGGCCGCGAGCTCGCTCGCGATCGCCAGCCCGAGCCCCGTGCCCGCGCCGTCTCGCGACCAGAACGGTCGGAAGATGCGCTCCCGCTCCTCGTCCGAGATTCCCGGCCCCGAGTCCTGGACGACCACCGACACGGTGCCGTTCTCGGCGCCGAGGGCGAGCTCGACGCGGCCGCCGTCGGGCGTCCAGCGAAACGCGTTCGCGAGCAGGTTCGAGATGATCTGGAGCAGGCGGTCGCCGTCGGAGAGGATCACCGGCTCCGCCTCCACCGTCTGCCGGTAGTCGATCTCGCGACGCCGCGCCTCGCCGCCGAAGGCGGCGTACGCCCGATCGACGAGGCGACGCATGTCGACCTCCTCGCGGAGGAGCGTGAACCGGTGCGCGTCGAGCTTCGCGAGATCGAGCACGTCGCCGACGAGCCGCTCGAGCCGCGTCGTCTCCGCCGCGATCACGTCGAGCGAGTCGGCTCGGAGCTCGGGATCCTCGACGACGCCCTCGCGGAGCGCCTCCACGTGCCCCTTGATCGCCGTGAGCGGCGTGCGCAGCTCGTGCGAGACGCTCATGAGGAAGTTCCGCTCGAGCTCCTCCGTCTCGCGCAGCCGGTCGGCCATCTCCGCGAAGCGCTCCGACAGGTGCGCGATCTCGTCGCCGCCCGAGACCCGCGGCACTTCCACGTCGCGCCGCCCCTCCGCCACCTCGTCCGCCGCGCGCGAGAGCGTCAGCAGCGGGCCGGTGATCCGGCGCGAGAGCCACCACGCGAGCGCGCCCGCGACGAGCACGCCCCCGAGGAACGCGAACCCGAGCCGCGAGCCGAGCGTCATCCAGCGCTCGCGGAGCTCCGTCTTCGGCTTCGCGGCCACGACCGCCCCGAGCGTGGTCTCCCCGATCCGCACGGGGTGCGCGACCGCAAGGAACACGCGATCGTCGCCCGGGGGCGTGAACTCGAAGCTGATCGCGCCGCTCCGCTCGAGCTCGGCCGTGTCGACCGCGTCGGCCGGGAGCGGGCGGAGGCCGTACCGCTGCGCCGGGAACAGCTCCACGCCGAGCTTGAGCGGGACGTAGTAGAGGCGGTCGCCGGTGGCGTCCTCGAGCCGCGCGGCCGACAGCGTCTCCCGCCCCGCCTCCTCCGCGTAGAGGGTGGCGATGCCGGCGGCCTCGCGTCGCAGCTCCTCGATCGTCTGGTCGCGAGCGTAGTCCTGGAACAGGCGGATGGCGACGAGCGTGGCCACGAGGCCGGCGATCGCGAGCCCCGCGAGGAAGATCGCGGGGAGCCGGAAGCGGAGGGAGCGGAACACCGCGCCCTACGACGTCGTCGCCGCGGCCTCCCGGCTCGGGGCGACCTTGTAGCCGACGCCCCACACGGTCACGATCGGCGAGGCGTCGCCGAGCTTGCGCCGCAGCTGGCGGACGTGGACGTCGACCGTCCGCGTGTCGCCGGCGAACGTGTAGCCCCACACCCGCTCCAGCAGCTGGTCACGCGTGAGCACGAGGCCCTTGTGGTCGAGCAGCTCCCAGAGCAGGTCGAACTCCTTCGGCGCGAGCTGGACCTCCTGCTCGCCCACGCGCACCTCGCGTCGGCCCGCGTCGATCGAGAGGTCACCGTGCGTGAGCACCTTCGTCTCGAGCTCCCGCCGTTCGGGCGCCGCGCGCCGCAGGATCGACTTCACGCGGGCGACGAGCTCCCGCGGGTTGAACGGCTTCGTCATGTAGTCGTCGGCGCCGACCTCGAGCCCGATGATCTTGTCCACGTCCTCGTCGCGGGCAGTCAGCATCAGGATCGGGACGTCGGAGGTCTTGCGCAGCCGGCGGCAGACCTCGATCCCGTCGAGGTCGGGGAGCATGAGGTCGAGGATGATCAGCGACACGTCGCCCGACGCGGCCTTGATCAGCGCGTCCGAGCCGGTGGCCGCCGTCTTGACCTCGTACCCGGCGTTCTTGAGGTAGAGCGAGACGAACGAGGCGATCGACGCCTCGTCCTCCACCACCAGCACGGTCTGGCCGGCGGTCGCCATGTGCCTAGGGTAGCGAGCCGATGCGGACGAACCGGCCGTCGTCGGGCAGCGACCGCCAGTCGCCGCCGTCGAGCGAGTACGTCCCGTCGTCGAGCAGCGCGGGGGTGCCGCGCAGGTTCGCGGTGCCCTTCCCGACCGCCGTCAGGGCGATCCCGCGGCCGTTGACGCGCAGGGTGTTCTGGCCGCCGACGACCCGGAAGCGCATCCCGCTCGTCGTGCGGTAGACGCACTCGAAGACGCGGTCGTCGCCGACGGTACGCACGCGCGGCCACTGGTCGTCGGCCTCCCACACGAGCTGCGTGTCGCAGTCGCCGCCCTTCGGCTCGACGAGCACGAGCGTGCCCGTCGCGATGCGGCCGAGGACGACGCCCCGGAAGTCGTTCAGCCAGACGCGCCCGTCGCCGCTGCGGACGACGAGCGTCCCGTCGCCGGGCGTGAGCTTGCGCGCGGCGGCGACCGCGGGGACGGTCAGCGCCAGGACCACGAGCAGGAAGAGGATGCGCCGCATCGGACTGAGTATCGAGCGCCGGGGTTCGGCCCGCTTGAGCCGCCGGTAAGGAAAGTGTAAGCCGCTGCGCAAGCGGGTTTCGCGCGCCACGCCGGGAGCGGTGGCAGCGGGATCGTTAGCGTCCTGCGGACGTGGAGGCTCTCGCCGGCATCGTGTTCCTCGCCGCGCTCGCGGTGATCGCACTCGACTGGGCGCACCGGACGAAGGTCGCGCTCGTCGGCGCCGGGGTGATGGTGCTGATCGGGGCGCTCGACGAGGACGCGGCGGTCGCGGCAGTCGACTGGGAGACGCTCGGGCTCCTGACCGGGATGATGATCCTCGTCGGGATCACGGAGCGCACGG
>DATHTC010000408.1:0-5157 GCA_035463735.1 Gaiellaceae bacterium
GTTCCGAGCGGGTCGAGCTCGTAGCGCACGCGATCGCCGGGGCGGACGTCGAGTGGCGGCACGACCGAGCCCGCGATCACGACCTCGCCCTCCCGCAGCTCCTCGCCCGCCGCATCGAGCGTGCGCGCGACGTGCGCGACGACCCCGTCGAGCCGCCCCGTCAGCGCCTCGACGTCGTCCGCCAGCCGCTCGTTCCCGCCGCACGTGACGCGCGCCGAGAGCGCCTCCGGGGCGAGTGCCGGCCCGCGCGGGCCGAGGACGACGTGCCGCTGGTAGACGTTCGCCGCGAGGATCCGCTCGGGATCGTCCGGCGGGAAGTCGAGGTCCGCCAGCTCGATCGCGGCGCCGAGGCCGGCAATGGCCGCCGCGGGGCCCACCCAGACCGCCACCTCCGGCTCGAGCACGGGCCGCGTCCAGCCGGCGAGCGACACCGCCCCGCCGTCCTCGACGAGCACCGTGTCGACGAGGAACCCGACGAGCGGCCCGTCCAGCTCGAGCCGCTCGAGCGCCGCCGGCGACCCGAACCCGACCTTCCAGCCGACGGAGCGCGCGCCGGCGGCGAGCAGCTCCCGCCGCCGCGCGAGCTGCGCCTCGAAGCCGCTCACTCGGGGAGCTCGTACCCGGCCTGCTCGAGCGAGCCTGCGCCGCTCCAGCCCCAGAGCAGGAGCACCTCCTCGTCGGAGGTGTTGTCGAAGCCGTGCCAGTGGCCGGCGGGCGTGAAGACGACGTCGCCGGCCTCCGCGGGCTCGCGACCCTCGTTGGTGTAGATCTCGCCGCGGCCCGTCATCACGACGAGGAACTCGTCGCACCGCGGGTGGCGGTGCCGTTCGTGGCGGGCGCCCGGCGGCAGCACGGTCCGGCCGACGACGAGGCGGTCCGTGCCGGCCGAGCGCGCGTCGATCAGGAATTGCACCTGCATGTCGATCCAGCCCTCCTCCTCGCGGAGCCCCTGCTCGAGCGGCACGTCGGCCACCCGCGTCCGGTACGGCTTCACGTCAGCCCTCCGAGTCGCCGGTACACCTCGTGCACGACGGCGAAGTCGTGCCCCCGCAGGCCGAGGCCGCGTGCCGCGTTCAGCAGCTCGTTGGCCGCCGCCGCCGTTGGCACCGGGATGCCCCAGCCGCGGGCGAGCTCCAGCGCGAGCGTCATGTCCTTCTGCTGGAAGTCGACGTCGGCAAGCGGCGGCTCGTCGCGCCCGCCCTCGCGCAGGAACTTCGCGCGGTAGCGCATCACCGGCGAGGCGACGACGCTGTCGAGCATCGCGTCGACCGCCGCCTCGCGCGCGATCCCGCCGCGCTCCGCGAACGCCACCGCCTCGCCGAAGTTCACGATCTGCGTGATCAGCGCGAGGTTGACTGCGACCTTCATGGTGTGGCCGCTGCCGCTCGGCCCCAGGTAGGCGACCTTCGGGCCGATCGCACGCAAGACCGGCTCGACCCGCGCGAACGCCTCTCGGTCGCCGCCGACCATCAGCGAGAGCTCACCGGCCTCCAGCGTCGCCGTGCTGCCGGAGACGGGCGCGTCGAGCATCGTCCCGCCCGCCTCCGCGATCGCGGCCGCGAGCCGCCGCGACGTCTCCGGATGGATCGTGCTCAGCTCGACGTGCACGCGGCCGGGCCCCGTCCCCTGCACTATGCCGTCGTCGCCGAGCACGACCGCCTCGACGGCCCTCGCGTCCGTGACCATCGAGAGGGTGACGTCGGCGCCGGCCGCGGCTTCCGCGGGCGAGGTCGCCCACGCGAGCCCACGCTCCAGGAGCGGCGCGGCCCTCTCCCTCGTCCGGTTCCAGCCGGCGACCTCGTACCCGGCGTCGAGCAGGCGCGCGGCAATCCCCGCGCCCATCGCGCCGAGGCCGACGACGGCGAGCCGCACTAGCCGACCGCGGCGACGATCTCGTCCGAGAGGCTGGGGAA
The DNA here is from genome assembly GCA_035463735.1 of Gaiellaceae bacterium. GTDB lineage: Bacteria > Actinomycetota > Thermoleophilia > Gaiellales > Gaiellaceae > DATHTC01. The sequence goes on from DATHTC010000408.1 coordinate 1,914, forward strand.
GCGACGCAGGAACTCGGTCCGCTCGGCCTTGAACCGCTCCACGAGGCGCTCGTAGTCGTCGCTCCGGCCGTGCGCCTCGTACAGCCGCCGCGGCTGGAGGACATCGAGGTCGTCGCCGTCGATCCCGGGCACGTGCGCGGCCACGAGGTAGCCGAAGTCCGCGTCGCGCTCCCACTCGATCGTCCCCTCGGCGATGGCCTTCACGATCGCCGAGGAGTGCCGGATCTTGACCTTCTTCGACGAGCGCTCCCGCTCCGGGCCGCCCACGCGGCCCGTGTTCATCACGTACACCTCGAGCGGGCGCTGCTCGAGCAGCTCGAGGAAGCGGTTCCCCTGCAGGTCGTGCGGCATGGGGAAGAACGGGTTCGTCCCCGGCACCCGCAGGAACTTGCCCTCCTCGGCCTTCCCGCCCGCGCTCGTGCCGGTCGTCTCCCCGAGCATGAAGTAGGCCGCCGCCTGCGCGCCCTCGAGCTTCGCCACCGCCGGGATGATGTTCTCGTTCCGGTTCAGGATCAGCAGGAAGTGGGCGCGGTCGATCGGCCGGTACGCTGCCGACTCGATCGAGCGGAAGCTGAACGTCGCGCGCCCGTTCTGGGTGTACGAGGTGTCGTAGAAGTCGACCTCGTCGCCCGTCTGCGAGACGTTCTCGAGGTACGAGTCGGGCTGCGTCACCGCGCCGTGGATCGTGGGCTCGTCGTCCGGGTTGAGGCCGAACGTCTTCGCGAAGCAGCCGTTCTCGGTCGCGAACACCTTGCCGTCCGGCATCCACGCGACGAAGTCGTCCTGCACGGGCAGCGACTCGTTCTGCCGTGTGAACGTCGTCGTCGTCTTGCCCGTGCCCGAGAGGCCGACGATGAGCCCGACCCGGTCGCCGCGGTCGGTGGGGATGATCTTGCAGCCGGCGTGGAGCGGGATCCCGCCGCGGTCGTGGACGAGCTTGTTCCACATCCGCAGGATCCCCTTCTTCGACTCGCCGAAGTAGTCCGAGGCGAAGACGCGGTTGACGCCCTGCTCGAGGTCGACGGTGATCAACCGGTCGTCGGGCTTCCCGGGCGCCTTCAGCGTCGGCGTGTAGACGACGGTGAGCTCGGGCTCGGGGTGCTCGCCGTCGTCCAGCGGGAACCACAGCTGCTGCTGCATCGCCGCGATGTTGGCGTGGGATGCCTCGATGTAGAGGCGGACCGGGATCCGAAACTCGGGCTGCGCGCCGAGGTACCCGTCGACGAGCACCATCTCGCGCCCGGCGACGTACGCGTCCTGGCGCTCGGCCCACTCGGCCGCCTCCGCGCGGGAGATCGTGCGCTCCACGCCCGGGTCGGCGTCGTCGGTGACGATGAACGTCGAAGGCGTCGACCGCGCGAGCACCTCCGTCTGGACGTTGAGGTTCCCGTATCTCGTCGGGCGGGCCGTGGGCATCCGGGCGGTCAGCTCCTTCAGCTCCTCGGCGGACGGGTTCTCGTGCAACTTCGCCGCCTCCGGCAGCCGGAACAGCATCTTCGCCACGGACGTGCGCTCCTTCTCGTCGTCGGATCCGAACCGGCTCGACTATACCCCCGAACCGCGCCCCGAATCGCCTTCGACCGCGGCGGTTTCGGGGGTTATGCTCGCCTTTCGTCCCGACGAGCGAGGAGGCTCGATGCTCAGCTTCGGCGTCACCGTCCTGCCCGACCCCCCACACGCGCGCTTCCTCGAGCTGATCCAGCTGGCGGAGGAGCAGGGCTTCGAGTACGGGTGGACGTACGACTCGCACGTCCTCTGGCAGGAGTCGACGCCGCTGCTGACGATGGCGGCCGAGCGCACCTCGCGGATGAGGTTCGGCCACTTCGTCACCAACCCGGGCACGCGCGAGCCGACGGTGCTCGCCTCGATGTACGCGACGCTCCACGACATCTCCGACGGCCGCATGGTGATGGGGATCGGGCGCGGCGACTCGGCGCGCCGGTACATCGGCCAGAAGCCGGTGAAGGTGGCCGAGTTCGAGCGCCGCTGCGCGATGATCAAGGAGTTCATGAACGGCCGCGCCGTGGACTGGAACGAGAAGGAGCTCCAGCTCAAGTGGGTACGGGAGGAGCTGCCGGAGATCCCGATGTGGGTCGCGGGCTACGGCCCGAAGGCGCTCGCCGTCGCGGGGCGCGTCGGCGACGGCGTGATCATCCAGCTCGCCGACCCGGACATCATCCAGTGGATCATGGGCACCGCCCGCAAGGCCGCGGAGGAGGCCGGCCGCGACCCGGCCGCGCTGAAGTGCATCGTCGGCGCGCCCAGCCACGTGTCCGACGACCTGGCGGAGGCCCGCGAGCAGACGAAGTGGTTCCCGGCGATGGTCTCGAACCACGTCAAGGACCTGATCGACCGGTACGGCGCCGACGGAACGGTGATCCCGAAGGCGCTCACCGACTACGTGCTGCAGCGCGACTTCTACGACTACGACGAGCACTCGCGCGTCGGCGCCAAGCACGGCGCGTTCGTGCCCGACGAGATCGCCGACCGCTTCTCCGTGCTCGGCACCACCGAGCAGATCACGGCGAAGCTGAAGGAGCTCGAGTCGATCGGCGTCGACCAGTTCAACATCTACCTGATGACGGAGCGGCAGGAGGAGACGCTGCGGGCCTACGGCAGCGACGTGATCCCGCAGTTCAGCGGGGTCGCGGCGTAGGGCGCTTCCTCAGTCGGCCAGGTCGACCAGCGCGACCACGCCGATCAGCAGCTCGCCCAGGCCCGCGAGCGCCGCGAGGCCGGTCGCGGTCAGGAACGGCGGGCTCACGAGCGGGAGCACCGGCGCGTAGGGCGTGAGCGTCTCGCGCGCGCCGCCGCCGAGGCGGAGCAGCCTGAACGGGAGCAGCACGACGCCGACGAAGCCGAGCGCACGCCACGCCGCGATCTCGCCGACGAGCCGCTGCGCCTCGCCCGTGCGCCCGCGGATGTCGGCCGGCGCCGAGCGGAGGCGCTGCGGGAGCTCGGCGAGCGCGGCGAGGGCGCCCGAGAAGAGGTAGAGCAGCGCGGGCGGCACCGCGGCGAGCCCGGCGACGAACAGGTTCGGGATCCAGTCCTCCGTCCGGTCGGGCCGGCCGTCGTCGATCGTCGCCGCGAAGATCAGCACGGCCGCGACGCCGAGCACGATCGCGTACGTGCGGAGGGCGCGCGCCGCGGCCGCGACGACCTTCATCGGCCGAGGAAAGCGAGCACCCCGTCACGCAGGCCGGCAGCGGCCCGCGCGCGGTAGGCGCGTGTCGCCAGCCGGCGA
>DATHTC010000409.1:0-4239 GCA_035463735.1 Gaiellaceae bacterium
CCTTCCCGTCGCCGGTGATCTGCCACATCGCGATCGCGGTGAGCGCGAGCGCCGCCATGTACACGGGGCCGACCACGAAGGTGAGCCGGTCGGCGAAGAAGAGCGATGCGAGCACGAGCGCCGGGTAGAGGAACACGGCGATCTGCGCGACCGAGTTCTTCACCACCGAGATCGCCAGGTCGTTCTGGCGCTTCCACGCGAGCACGATCCCGACCACGTTCTCGACCGCGTTGCCCGCGATGGCGGCGATCACCAGGCCCGCGAACGCGCGCGAGATCCCGAGCTCCTCGATCGCCCCGTCGAGCGAGCCGACGAACCACTCGGAGACGAACGCCGCCCCGACGCCCGCGACCGCCAGCAGCGCGATCCCGACCGACATCGCCACCCGCGCGTGCTCGATCGTCGGCGTCTCGGTCGCCCCCGCACGCAGGTACGAGAGCAGGAAGACCGCGTAGATCGACAGCAGCACGAGCGCCCCGAGCGCCGAGATCGTCACCTGGTGCTCGCTCGCGCGGTCTCCGACGGAATCGGACGCGCCGAGGAGCACGATCACGAACGAGGCGAGGAAGAGGAGCGTCGCGGTGTCGTTCGGGAGCCGCGGGTGGAACTCCATCACTCCCCCAGGGGAGCGCCAGGCTCCTGCCACGATCACGAGTCCCAGCACGAGCAACGCGTTCGCGAACAGCGAGCCGAGGATCGAGAACTGCGCCACCACGACCTCGCCCGCCCGCAGCGCGAAGAGGACGATGAAGAGCTCCGGCAGGTTGCCGAGCGTGGACTGGAGCACGCCGGTCGCGGCCGGCCCGAGGCGCGCCCCGATGATCTCGGTCGCGAACGAGACGACCCAGGCGAGCCCCGCGAGGGCAACCGCGGACGCCGCGAAGATCGCCAGGTCCGGCCCGTGCGCGAGCTCGAACGCGGCGGCGACGGCGGCCGCCGCCGCGACGACCGCGAGCGCGATCCCCTCGCCCGTGCGGAGCCCGCCCGGCACGGGCGCGAGCCTAGACCATCGTCAGTCGGCAAGCGGCCGCAGGCCGTACCAGCCGACGACCGGGAACACGGCCGCGGCGAGGAACGCGAGCTGCCACGAGCTCGCGGTGACGGCGACGGCAAACGCCGCCGGCACGACGGCTCCGACGCCCGACAGCACCGTCTGCTGGAACCCGATCGACGCCCCGCTCCGGCGCGCCCCCGCGAGCTCGGCGGCGGCCGTGAACGAGAGCCCGTTCCACGCCATCGACAGCGTCCCGGCGACGACGAACGCCGGCACGACCGCCCAGAGCGGCGCCTCGAGCAGCGCGGCGGTCGCCGCCAGCGCGGCAGCGCTGGCGAGACCCACCGTCCGCAGCGGCCGGACGCGTGAGCGGACGACGTCTGACCACCGCCCGGCGCCGATGCGCGCGGCCACCGCCAGCACCTGCACCGCCGCGAGCACCCCCGCGGCCTCCGCGTTCGAGAGCCCCCGCTCGTCGTGCAGGAAGAGCACGACGAACCCCGTCACCGCCACCTGGGCGACGAGGTAGAAGCCGCTGGAGAGCCCGACCCGCCAGAGGCGCCCGTCGCGGAGCACCGACGGCGCCTCCTCGACGTCCGACGGCGCGCCCGGCCGGTCCCGGACGACGGCCCACGAGGCGACCGCGCCTGCCGCGCACAGCCCCGCGAGCAGCAGGAACGCCGCCTCCACACCCCCGGCGCCGGCGACGGGCGGCAGCGCGAGCGCGGCGACAGCGCCGCCGAGCGGGATCGCCGCCTGCCGCACGCCGAGCGCGAGGCCACGCTCACCGGCGCCGAACCACGCCATCACCGCCCGTCCGCTCGCGGAGTTCGTGCTCGTCCCGGCGGCCCCGGCGAGCGCGAGCAGGGCCGTCAGCGAGACCCATCCCGGGGCGAAGGCGGCAGCCGCCAGGAAGGCGCCGCAGAGCGCGATCCCGGTCGCGAGGACGATCCGCTCGCCGATCCGGTCGGCGAGGATCCCCCAGGGCAGCAGCGTGAACAGCGGCCCCACCCAGATTCCCGAGAGCACGACGCCGAGCTGGGCGAGCGAGACGTCGTACTCGGCGCGGATGGCCGGCGCGAGCACGGGCGTCCCGATCAGCGCCGCCGACATCGTCGCCGCCGCCCCCGTCCCGGCGGCGAGCACCGCCCACCGGTAGCGGCCGGCCGCTAGAGGCGGAACGGGTTGTACGGGCGCGACCCCGTCGAGACGAGCACCGACTTCGTCTCGAGGTAGAGCTCGAGCGTCTCGATCCCGAGCTCGCGGCCGAAACCGGACTGCTTGTAGCCGCCGAACGGGATCCCCGGGAAGGCCGAGTACGGCATGTTGATCCCGACCGTCCCGGACTTGACGCGCGCCGCCACGCGATGACCACGCGCGGGGTCGCCCGTCCAGACGGTCGCCATCAGCCCATAGCGGACGTCGTTCGCGAGCCGGATCGCGTCCGCCTCGTCCTCGAACGGCGTGACGGCGACCACGGGCCCGAAGATCTCCTCCTGCGCGCACTCCATCTCGCTGCCGACGCCCGCGAGCACGGTTGGCGGGTAGAACGCGCCGGGGCCGTCGGGCACCGACCCGCCGGTCACGGCCTCGGCACCTTCCGCCAGGCCGCGCTCGACGAACCCGTGCACGCGCTCACGGTGCGCGGTCGAGATCAGCGAGCCGATCTGCGTCTCCGGGTCAAGCGGATCGCCGACGCGCAGCGACCCTGCGAGCTCCGAGAAGCGCGAGACGAACTCGTCGTAGAGCGGCCGCTCGACCAGCACGCGAGACCGGGCCTCGCAGCTCTGGCCGGCGGAGTAGTAGATCGCCCACACCGAGCTCGGGACCGCGTCGTCGAGGTTCGCGTCCGCGAACACGAGGTTCGGGCTCTTGCCGCCGAGCTCGAGCGTCACGCGCTTCACCGGGTCGGAGCAGAGGCGCATGATCTCGCCGCCGGTCTTCGTCGAGCCCGTGAACGCCACCTTGTCGACGCCCGGGTGGCGGACGAGGTACGCGCCGGTCGTGGGGCCGTCCGCCGGGACGACGTTGACGGCCCCGGGCGGGAAGCCGACCTCCGACGCGAGCTCGCCCAGGCGCAGCGCCGACAGCGGCGTCTGCGGGTCCGGCTTGAGGACGACCGCGCAGCCGGCGGCAAGCGCCGGCGCGAGCTTCCACGTCGACATCGAGAGCGGGTAGTTCCAGGGCACGATCTGCCCCGCCACGCCGACGGGCTCCTTCAGCGAGTAGAACAGCAGGGAGCCGCCGAGCGGTGTCGATCGCCCGGCGATCGACGCGACCGCGGAGGCGTAGAAGCGGGAGGTGTCGACGCCTTGCTGGAGCTCGGCCTTGACCGACGAGATCGCCTTGCCGACATTCCGCGACTCGAGCTCCGCGAGGTCCTTGCGGTCGGCCACGATCGCATCCGCGAGCGCGTGCAAGAGCCGCGAGCGCTCCGACGGCGGCGTCTTCCCCCACGGGCCGTCGAGCGCGGCGCGCGCGGCCTGGACGGCGCGGTCGACATCGGCCTCGCCGGCCATCGCCGCCCGCGCGAGCGGCTCGCCCGAGGCCGGCTCGACGAGCTCCCGCACCTCGCGCGACGCGGGCTCGACGGACTCGCCGCCAATGAAGAGGCCGTACTCGCGCTCCGTCGCGACGCTCACCCCGCGGACGATACCGCCGCGGCCCGGGACGTGGCGCGCCACCGCCGTGCGGCAAATTTCGGATCCACGAAGCGGGGTCTACCTGCAAGAATGGGCGAAGAGGAACGAGATCGGATCCGAGAGAGGAGGCGTGGATGTCCGAGTCGATCAGCGTCGAGGTGGCGAGGTACCGCGAGCGCGACCTCCTGGGGAAGGCGCTCGAGGAGCGGGGCTACCGGGCGACGCCGGTCCAGGAGACGGCACGGCTCGGGTTCGACGTCGAGTGCGAGGGCGACACGGGCAAGACGTGCGACGAACTGCTGCACGAGATGGAGATGCTCGTGGACGAGCTCCAGACGCCGTTCATCCCGCAGCGCGGCGAGGGCTTCGTCTTCCTGCGCCCGCCGTCGAACTAGCCCGAGCCCGCGCGCCCGTCGCTAGCGCTCGAACAGCACGGCCTGTCCCTGGCCGACGCCGACGCACAGCGTCGCGAGGCCGTAGCGTCCGCCGCGGCGGCGGAGCTCGTGCAGCAGCGAGACGACGAGGCGCGCGCCGCTCATCCCGAGCGGGTGGCCCACCGCGATCGCGCCCCCGTTCACGTTCACGCGCTCCGGGTCGAGGCCC
>DATHTC010000410.1:0-3921 GCA_035463735.1 Gaiellaceae bacterium
CCGACCTCCTCGCGGACCCGGTCGGACCCGTTCGAGACGACGACCACCAGCTTGTCGGGACGGGCCGCGAGCGCGTTCTGGACGGCGTGCCACAGCAACGGGCGGCCGCACAGGGGGTGGAGCACCTTCGGCATCGACGACGTCAGTCGCTTGCCCTTGCCGGCCGCGAGCACGACCGCGGTCCGCGATCGGCGGGTCTTCGACTGGGGCACGCGGGTCCTTCCGGTCACGAGGCACCCTGTTTGTACCCAGGACCGCCGCAGGTGACAAGGGTGCCGCTCAGGGCGCCCTCAGGATCTCGGCAACGTCGGGGCGAGCGAGGAAGGACGCCCGGAGGTTCTCGGGGATCGAGGCCGCGAACGGCTCGACCGACGCCCGCGCCGACCGCAGGTGGGCTGCGGCCTCGTCGCCCCGACCGAGCGCGTCGGCGGCCCGCCACGCGACCCGCGACGCACGCCACTGCACGCGCTCCAGCTTGGCGCGGACGGCGCCTTCCAGCGCCTCGAGGGCGCGGTCGTGCGCCCGCTCGTGGTCGCCGCGCAGGAGCGCCGCGAGCGCCGCCCCGTACGTCCCCCACAGCGTGAAGGGCGGGGCGTCGCCCAACCTCGCGAGGCTCGCCGCGATCCCCTCGAGCCTGTCGGCGTCGCCCGAGACCTCCGCCGACAGGACCTCGGCCCGCGACGGCCATCCGATGTCCACGTACACGTCACCCGCGACGCGACGGGACTCGTCGAGCAGGCGCGACCCCTCCTCCCGGTCCCCCCGGAGGACGGCGAGCAGTCCCGCGTTCCCCAGGACGGCCGATCGCATGAAGCGGCTCGCGAGCTGCTCCGAGACCTCCAGCGACGCGAGGACGTCGGACTCCAGGATCCGGGCGTCGAGCAGCTCGGCCAGGACGTCCGACCGCGCGATGTGCGCGATCATCTCGGCCCTCCGGATCCCGAGCTCCCGGGCCGTGTCGAGCGCGCGGGTGGCGTCGGCGAGCGCGGGACCGAAGTTCCCCGCGCCGAGCAGGATCCCCGCGCGGTCGACGAGCGCGAACGCCTCGTCCCGGCGGTTGCCGACCTCCCGGCAGAGCTCGATGGACGTCTCCACGGACGTCCTCGCGGCGTCGGAGTCGCCCGTGAGCCACTCGAGCCACGACACCATGTACAGGTTGTGCGCGACCATCGGTCGCTGGCCGAGCGACGTGAACAGCCGGTGCGCGAGGCGTCCGTGCTCGAGCCCGAGCTGGACCGGCCCGTGGAAGTAGTACGTCTCGCACAGGCCGTGGTGCGCGAGCGCCTGGCCCTCGGTGTCGCCGCTGCGCTCGGCGATCGCGAGCGCCTCGGTGTGCAGCGGCAACGCCTCGTCGAAGGCGCCGCGACCGAACCGCATCGTTCCCGCCGTGTACAGGAGTCGCGCCTCCACGTCGACCGCGCCGACCTCTCGGGCCGCCGCGAGCGCGACCGGGAGGAGCTCGTCGCCCTCGTCGTAACGGTCATGGAGCCACAGCACGTGGGCGATCGCGGCGAGCGCTCGTGCCTCGAGCACGGCGTCCCCGGTCTCGCGCGCGGACGACCGCGCGAGCCGGTAGTCGGCCTCGGCGTCCGCGAAGCTGCCGAGCTGCTCGTGCGCGGCGCCCCGGGCGAGCGCGATCCGCGAGCGCATGCCCGCGTCGCGGTTGCCGAGCGCCTCCACCGCCCTCCCGTACCAGGCGATCGCCGCATCGGCCGCGAACACCCGACGCTGACGGTTCCCCGCGACGAAGGCGTAGCGCGCGCTCCGGTCGTGGTCGCCGGCGAGGCCGAAGTGGTGCGCGAGGATCTCGGCGAACTCCTCGTCCCGCCCGGTCGTGACCGCCTCGAGCCACCGTCCGACCGCCCCGTGCGCCTCCGCCCGGCGAACCTTGGGGATGCTGGCGTACGCGACGTCCCTGGTGAGGACGTGGTGGAAGACGAGCTCCCGTTCGTCGGCGATCGACGAAGACGAGCCCTCCCGCACGAGCCCCTTCGCGACGAGCGCGTCGAGCGCAGCGTCGGGCTCTCCGGCGCCGAGCGCCGAGACGGCGCCCGCCCAGAACACCCGGCCGACGACCGCGGCGTCCTGGATCGCTCGCTTCTCGGCCGGGGGAAGGAGATCCAGGCGCGAGGCGATCACCCCCTGCACGGTGTCGGGCAGCGCCGTCGGGAGCGCGCGCTCTAGCCGCCAGCTGCCGTCGCTCCGCGCGAGCGTGCCGTCCTCAATCATCATCCTCACGAGCTCGCCGGCGAAGAACGGGTTCCCCTCGGAGCGCCGCAGGATCGGCTCGACGACGTCGGCCGGAGGGTCCGCACCGAGCAGGTGCCCGACGAGCGCGGAGCTCTCGTCCGTCGTGAGCGGCGAGAGCGAGACCGTCGTCGCGTTCGACAGACCCCCGGCCCAGTCCGGGCGGCGCTCGAACAGCTCGGGGCGGGCCGTGCACACGACGAACGCCGTGCCGCTCGCCGCGCCGACGACGCGCTCGATCAGCGCGAGCAGGCTGGGGTCGCCCCAGTGGATGTCCTCGACGAGCGCGACGAGCGGCCCTTCGGCGCAGAGCGACTCAAGGTAGCGCTGCCACGCGCGCTCGATCGACCGACGCGCCGCGTCGGGGTCGGCCCCGGCGAGCGGATCGGACTCGACCTCGACACCGATCGAGGACAGGAGGATGCCCGTCACCCCGAGCCCCTCCTCGCCGGGGAAGCGCCGGCCCAGGCGAACGTGGGCCTTGCGGAGGATCTCGACGTGCGGGTCGCTGTCGAGGATCGCGCAGTCGCCCTTGAGGATCTCGGCGAGCGGCCAGTAGGTGAGGCCGTCGCCGTACGGCAGGCATCGGCCCCGGACCACCCGGGCCCGTCCGGCCTCCTCGAGCGCGATCACGACCTCCCGCACGAGTCGGCTCTTCCCGATCCCCGGCGGGCCGACCACCGTCGCCAGGTTCGGACGCCGCTCGCGCACGGCTCGCTTGAACAGGAGCCGCAGCAGGTCGAGCTCGTGCCCGCGGCCGACGAAGAGGCCCTCGGTCGACGGGGCCCGCAAGGCCGCGGTCTCCCGTTCGACGCGCCAGACACGGAGCGGCCGCGAGATCCCCTTCACCTGCACGTCCCCGACCGGGTGGAAGGTGAACGCCTCGCGCGTGTCTCGGTAGGTGCGCTCGCCGACGGCGACCGTGCCGGGCCGCGCGAGCGCCTGCAGCCGCGCGGCGATGCTCACCGCCTCCCCCGTGACGATGCCCTCGTCGACGCCGTGGGCGATCACATCGCCGGTGTTCACGCCGATGCGCATCGTCAGGTCGCCGCCCGCGCGCTCGGCGACGTCGTCGTTCAGGGCTCGGAGGCGGCGGTGCATCGCGAGCGCGCACCGGACGGCGCGCTCCGGGTCGTCCTCGTGCGCCACCGGCGCCCCGAATACCGCGACCACGGCATCGCCAATGAACTTCTCGACGGTCCCGCCGTAGCGGGCGATCTCCTCCACCATCGCGTCGAAGAACGGCCGGAGAACGCCGCGTAGGTCCTCGGGGTCCAGGCGCGAGGCCATCTCGGTCGAGGCGGTGAGATCGGCGAACAGCGCCGTCACGACCTTGCGCTCCTCGCGATCGACGTCGACGGTGGCGCCGGTCGCGTCGTCGAGCGCCGTCCCGCAGGCACCGCAGAAGCGGAGCCCCTCGGCGGCGGGCGTCCCGCACGCCGGACACGCCCGCCCGAGCGCCGCACCGCAGGCGCCGCAGAAGCGGAACCCGGGCGGGTTGGGGCTCCCGCACCTCGGGCACACGACGTCGACCACGGCGTCCTTCCTCGAGACCGTCGTGCGGGCGTTCCGGGGGGAGGAGTCGAACCTCCATCGAGGGCTCCAAAGGCCCGCGTCTTACCGTTAGACCACCCCGGAGTGCACCCGATTATCGCGCGTCGGCGGACCTCCGAC
>DATHTC010000411.1:0-10113 GCA_035463735.1 Gaiellaceae bacterium
GAGCGCGAGCCGGCGCGACCCCATTGCCCCACGAGGCTAGTCGCTGCGCCGCGGCCGCGCGAGGCGGCGCTCCGTGCGCGGGCGTCGGACGGCTCTCGGGGCCGGGTCACGGCGGCAGCTGCAGCAGCGGCCCGGCGGGGCTGATCCTACGCCCGCTCGTCGGCGTCGGCGGTGCTACGCCAGTGGCGGGCGCACGGGCGGTGGCCCCGGCGACGGCGGCGGCAGCGACGGGACGGACGACGAGCGCCCCACACGCCCGCGCCCCGTCATCCGGCCACCGCCGCGGCAACCGGGAGCTCGGCCGGCGCGAGCGTCTCGGCACGACGGCCCGCGAGCGCGACGAGACGCCGGGCGACCGCCGCGAACACGTCGGCGCCCTGCGTGAGCGCGTACTCGGCCGTGAAGTCGACGCAACCGTTCAGCTCCAGCACGACCCAGCCGCCCGGAGCCGGCAGGAGGTCGACGCCGACGAGGTCGCCGCCCACGGCACGCGCGGCCGCGAGCGCGACCGCCTCCGCCTCGGCGGGCGGGCGGGCCGCGACGCGCCGCCCTCCGAGCGCGACGTTCGTCCGCCATTCCCCGGGCGCGGCCACACGGCGGATCGCACCCGCGACCTCCCCGTCCACGACGAGCACGCGAAGATCCTCGCCCGTCGGCGGGACGAGCTCCTGGACGAGCGCCCCGTGGGCGCGGAACCACGGGCGCCCCGCAAGGGTCTCCAGGCATGCCCGGAGCTCGGCCCGAGAGCGGCACAGGTGGACGTCTCGGCCCCAGCTCCCGAACCGTGGCTTCACGACCACCGGACCGTGAAGCGGGACGTCCGCACCCGCGCGGTCCACGCGGACGGAGCGCGGATGCGGGACGTCCCTGCCCGCCAGGCACCGGGCCGTGAGGAGCTTGTCGTGCGCCGCAGCGAGCGCGTCGGCACGATTGAGGACGGCGACGCCGCGCCCTTCCAGCGCCGCCACCTCGGTGAGGCCGGGCTCCGTGCCGTCGAGCGTCGCGGCCACGTCGACGCGTGCCAGCACGGCATCGTGCAGGCAGGCGCGGCGCGCGACGTCCTCGACCGGGAGGAGCATGGCCCGCGCGCCGGTGGCCTCGAGGGCCCGGGCCAGCGCGCGGTTCGTCAGGGTCGAAGCTCCGGCGACGAAGAGGTGCACGCCGTCAGGCTCGCACCCCGCCGTTCAAGGCCGCATGCAGGTTCTTTCAAGGTCCATTCACACGCTGCCGCACGCCCTGGCGCGGTCGCGATACTGGTGCCATGCCCCGCTCCCTGAGCCTCCGCTGGTGGCTGCCGCTCGCGTTCGGGCTGATCGCCGCGGTGACGGCGGTGGCGGTCGCGCAGGTCTTCTCCGGGCGCGCCGAGGACGCCTTCCGCGACCAGGCGGAGGAGATCGCCGTCGGGAACGGGCTCGCGGCGGCGTCCGCGGTGAACCGGGCGCTGCGCCGCGGCGACCTCCCCCAGACGCTCGAGGTCGTCACCAACCGCCGTCAGGTCGCCCTCTTCGTGTTCGACGCCACGGGCAGGCTCGTGAGCGCGCCCCGCTCGCGGCGCACGGACCTCGCCTCCGTCCCGTTCCGCGAGGTCGCGGTCGACCAGGCGCTCGACGGGCGCTCGTTCGTCCGCAGCTTCTCGGAAGGGCGTGCGGCGGTCGTCTCGAGGCCGCTCGCCACCGGCGGCGCGCTGCTCGTCTACGCGCCGCGGCCGGAGCTCGCGGCCGGGCTCGGCATCGCGCGCGACAAGATCGTCGAGGCCGCGATCTGGGCCGCCGCACTCGGCGCGCTGACGGGCTTCCTGATCGCGCAGCTGCTGGGCGCACGCCTCCGGCGAATCGCGATGGCCGCCGCCGCGATCGAGGCAGGCACCTTCGACGTCCCGGTCGAGCGCGGCTTCCCCGACGAGTTCGGCGCGCTCGCCGAGTCGATCGACCGCATGCGGGAGCGGCTGCGGGAATCCTTCCAGACGATCTCCTCCGAGCGCGACCGGCTGCACGTGCTGCTCGCGCGACTCCGCGAGGGCGTCCTCACCGTGGACGCCGACCTCGTGGTGGAGGACGCGAATGCTGCGGCCGACGCGCTGCTCGGCGGCGGGTCGCCGCTGCGGGGCTCGCCGCTCCCCGACCCCTGGCCAGGTGCGTCGCTGCGCGAGCTGACGCGGAGGCTGTTCGAGCCTGGCGCCGACGTCGCGCACGCCCGCGTCTCGCCCCACCGCGAGCAGACGCTGTCCGTGGTCGGGCTTCCGGCCGGGCCCGAGGCGTCCACCGCCGTCCTCGTCGTCACCGACGTCACCGAGGGCGAGCGGCGGGAGCGCGCGCAGCGCGAGTTCGTCGCCAACGCCGCGCACGAGCTCCGCAGCCCGCTGTCGGTGATCAGCGGCGCCGTCGAGATGCTCGAGGCCGGCGCGAAGGACGACCCGAGCCAGCTCGACCACTTCCTCGCCCACATCCGCCGCGAGTCGTCGCGGCTCGCCCGGCTCGTCCGCGCGCTCCTCGTGCTCGCGCGCGCGCAGGGGCGCGCCGAGCCGCTCCGGATCGACGCGGTGCGCCTCGCGCCGCTGCTCGAGTCGGCCGCGGCGGCGATCGAGGCGCCGCCGGGAGTCCGCCTGCGCGTGACGTGCCCGCCCGACCTCAGCGTCCTCGGTCACGCCGAGCTCGTGGAGCACGTCGTCGGCAACGTGCTCGACAACGCCCGCAAGCACACGGAGGAGGGTGAGATCGCGGTCGCGGCGTTCGCGGACGCCGAGGGCGTCGTGATCGAGGTGTCGGATACAGGGCGCGGGATGGAGCCCCGCGAGGTCGAGTCGGTCTTCGAGCGCTTCTACCGCGGCGAGAAGCGCGGCGCCGACGGGTTCGGGCTCGGCCTCGCGATCGTGCGAGAGGCGGTCACCGCGCTCGGCGGGGAGGTCGACCTGCGCTCGGCGCTCGGCCGCGGGACGACGGTGCGGATCCGGCTCCGGGCGCCGGGCGCGGAGGTCGCGGCATGACGCGGACGATCCTCGTCGTCGACGACGAGCCCGGCATCGTCGACTTCGTCAGCTACGCGCTCCAGCGCGACGGGTACGCGGTCGAGACCGCCGCGACGGGCGAGGACGCGCTGCGCCACGTCCGCGGGCAGACGCTCGACGTGGTGGTGCTCGACGTGATGCTGCCGGACGGCTCCGGCATCGACGTGTGCCGCCGCATCCGGGCGGAGAGCGACGTGCCGGTGATCATGCTAACGGCGCGCGACGCGGAGACGGACGTCGTCGTCGGCCTCGAGGCGGGCGCGGACGACTACGTCACGAAGCCGTTCTCGATGGCCGAGCTCGCCGGCCGCATCCGCGCGCTCCTGCGGCGGCGGGAGCTCGACGCATCCGCGCGGGGCGCCCAGCCGGTCCGCGAGGCCGCCGGCATCCGGGTCGACCTCGGCCGGCACGAGGCGACGGTCGACGGGCGGCGGGTCGCACTCACCCCGTCGGAGTTCCGCATCCTCGCGCTCCTCGTCGGGCAGCCGGACCGCGCGTTCACGCGCAGGGAGATCATGCAGCACATCTGGAACACGCCGCACGTCCCCGACGTGCGGACGTGCGACGCACACGTGTCGAACCTGCGCCGGAAGCTGGGGACGCCGAGCCGGATCGCCACCGTCCGCGGGGTCGGGTACCGGCTCGCCGCCGACGCCGGGACGGCCGCTCCCGGCTAGGCGTCCTAGGCTTCGAGGTCCTCGCGGCCCAGCCCGAAGAGGACGCCGTCCACCCAGCCCCCGTGCCGCAGGTACGCCTTCCGCTTCACGCCCTCGCGCACGAACCCCGCCCGCTCCGCGTGGGTGATCGCGCGCTCGTTGAAGCCGTAGATCTCCAGCTCGAGGCGGTGGAGGTCGAGCTCCTCGAAGAGGAGGCGCTGCAGCAGCCGCGCCGCCTCGTCGGCGACGCCGCGGCCGCGGAAGTCCGGGTGCACCGCGAGCCCGCCGAGGCGCGCGATGCGGCTGCGCTCGTTCACGCGCTCGTACCCCATCGCGCCGGCGCGCTCGCCGTCGACCTCGATCACCATCCGCCCGAACGCCTCGGGCTCGGCGAGCGAGCGCTCGACCTCCGCCGCCAGCTCGTCGCGCCCCTTCGGCCGGCGCGCGGCGAGGAAGGGGTCGACCTCCGGGTGATCGGCGAGGGCGACGAGGAAGTCGACGTCGTCCGGCGCCGCGCGTCGGATCGTGACGCTCACGGCCGCTGCGCCGCGGTCGCCGGCGTGCGGCGGGCGAGGCGGAGGCCGCCCGACCCGAGGGCGACGCCGCCCAGGATCAGGGCCAGCCCGGCGAGCGCGCCGGGGGTGACCGGCTCGTCGAGGAGGACGGCGCCGTAGACGAGCGCGATGGGCGGCATCAGGTACGTCACGAGCGAGAGCCGCGCCGAGCCGTGCAGCCGCAGCGCGCGGAAGAGGACGAGCTGCGCGAGCGCCGTCCCCAGCACCGCGAGCGCGAGCACCGAGCCGGTGGCCTTCCAGCCGGGGACGTCCGACGGCGCCTGGAGCACGGCGAACGGGAGCAGGAGCAGCGCGCCGCCGACCATCGACGCCGCCGCGAGCACCGGGCCCGACGTCCCGCGCACGCGCTTCTGCCCGTAGATGCCGCCGGCGGCGTACGCGAGCGAGGCGAGCACGACGGCCATCGTCCCGGCGACGCCCCACCAGCCGCCCTCGGGGTGCGCGCCCGCGAGCACTCCCACCCCTACCAGCCCGAGCGCGACGCCGACAAGCCTCCCCCCGGACAGCCGCTCCGAGGGGAGGAACTTGAGCACGAGCACGGCGTTGAAGATCGGCACGGTGGCGTTCGCGATCGCCGCCACGCCGGAGTCGACGTACTTCTCGCCCCACGCGATGAGCGTGAACGGCACGGCGGCGTTGACGAGGCCGAGCACGAGCCCGGCGCGCCAGGCGCCGCGCAGCTGGGAGAGGCCCTCGGCGGCGCCCTCGCGCCAGAGCACGAACGGGACGAGCAGCGCGGCCGCGACGACGAGCCGCACGAACATCATCGGCGCCGGCTCGATCTCGTCGACGGCGACCTTGATGAAGAGGTACGACGCGCCCCACACGAACGCGAGCCCGCCGATCAGGACCGGATAGCTCCTGGTCAAGCCCGCACCGTAGCCGCCTGCCGCCGCCGCCTCCGCAACGCCGTCCCCGTCCCGAGCGCCACACCTGCGAGCACGAGCGCGAGCCCCACCACCTGCCGGACGCCGACCGGCTCGTCGAGCAGCGTCGCCCCGTAGACGAGCGCCGTGGGCGGGACGAGGTATGTCACCAGGATCGCAGAGGAGGCGCCGGCGCCGCCGATCAGCCCGAAGTAGAGGAGGTAGGCGACCGCGGTCGCGACGACGCCCAGCGTGAGCACGGCAGCGCCGGCCTCCCAGCCGACCTCGTGGCCGCGCAGGCCGAGCACCCCGAGCGGCAGCGTGAACAGGGTCGCCCACGCCATCGTCCCGAGCGCGATCACGAGCGTCGGGACGCCGCGGAGCCGCGCGCCCGTGTAGAGGCCGCCTGCCGCGTAGAGCGCCGCCGCCGCCACCACCGCGAGCGCACCCAGGACGGCGTCGCCGCCGGCCGCGGGCTCGGCGCCCACGACGAGCGCGACGCCGACGAACCCGAGGAGGAACCCGACCAGGCGGCCACCCGTCACGCGCTGGCTGTGGACGACGGCCGCGGCGAACACGGCGGTGAAGATCGGCGCGGACGCGTTCAGGATCGCCGCCGTCCCGGAGTCGATCGCCGTCTGGCCCCACGGGATCAGCACGAACGGCACCGCGGTGTTCAGCAGCGCTGCGAGCGCGAGCACGCGCGCGTTCGCCCGCAGCGCCGGCAGCACGCCGTCCCGCCGAACGGTCGCGACGACCGCGAGCGTCGCGGCGGCGAACGCGATCCGGCCCGCCGCGACCGTCACCGGGGCGAGGTCGCGGAGCGCGACCTCGATCAGCGTGAACGCGGCGCCCCAGATCGCGGCGAGCGCGAGCAGCATCGCGACGTGCGCGCGGGTCACGCGAGGTGAAACGGGTCGAGGGCGCGTCGCGTGAGCAGGGGCACGACGTCAGGAACGACGGCGGCCGGCGCCGCGTTCCTCAGCGGACGCGGAAGGTGCCGCGCATCCCCCGCCGCGCGTGGTCGCCCACGGTGCAGAGGTACGAGTACACGCCCTTCTTCGTCAGCCGCAGCTTGAACGACGCCGTCTTGCCGCGGAGGATCACGGGCGTCTTCTTCGAGACGGGCTTCGAGATCTTGAAGTCGTGCGGCAGCGTGCCGGCATTCCTGAGCCGGAACGTGACGAGGTCGCCGGAGCGGTACGCCGTCCGCGAGAGCTTGAACGAGTACTCCTTCGCGGTGACGGTGACCGCGTAGGTCGCGGCGGGAGCCGCCGGGCGCCCTCCCGCGGGGACGGCGAGGACGAGGGCGGCTGCGAGGGCCGGCGTCAGCGTGAGCGCGAGGCGTGACCGGGACACGGGGCGGCTCCTTGGTTCCTGATGGACTCGCCGGCCGGGGGCCGGCCCGCCAGTGACGCTACCACCGGCTCCCGGAGCGCGGGAGCCCAGGGAGCCCGCCGGAGCCGGCGCTACACTCGGGTCCCTGAGGACGGTCGAGGAACAGCCGCTCCATCGCGCCCTCGGACTGACCGACGGCGAGCTCGGCCGGATCCGGGAGCTGCTCGAGCGCGAGCCGAACCGCTTCGAGCTCGCGGTCTTCTCGCTGCTGTGGTCGGAGCACTGCGGCTACAAGCACTCGGCGCCGCTCCTGCGGCGGCTGCCGTCGCGCGGCGACGCCGTGCTGCAGGGTCCCGGCGAGAACGCGGGCGTCGTCGACGTGGGCGAGGGGGTCGCGGTCGCGTTCAAGGTCGAGTCGCACAACCACCCGTCGGCGGTCGAGCCGTTCCAGGGCGCCGCGACCGGCGTCGGCGGGATCATCCGCGACGTGGTCGCGATGGGCGCGCGGCCGATCGCGCTCCTCGACGGCCTCTTCTTCGGCGCCCCCGGCTGGAGCTTCGACCGCGCGGCCGGCGGCATCGGCCACTACGGGAACTGCGTGGGCGTGCCCACCGTCGGCGGCACGACGACATTCGACCCCGCGTACGGGGAGAACTGCCTCGTCAACGCGATGTGCGTGGGCGTCCTCCCGGCCGACCGGGTCAAGCGCGCCGGCGCGCGCGGGCCCGGGAACGCCGTCGTCCTCTTCGGCGCGACCACCGGCCGAGACGGGATCGGGGGCGCGTCCGTGCTCGCGAGCGCCGAGCTCGGCGAGGACGACGCCGACAAGCGCCCGACGGTGCAGATCGGCGATCCCTTCACCGGCAAGAAGCTGATCGAGGTCTCGCTCGAGCTGGTCGAGCGCGGCCTCGTCGAGTCGCTCCAGGACTGCGGCGCCGCCGGCCTCGCCTCGTCGCTCGCGGAGATGGCCCGCGACGGCGCCGGCATCGACGTCCACCTCGACCGCGTGCCGCTGCGGGAGGAGCTCGAGCCGTGGGAGATCATGATCTCCGAGTCGCAGGAGCGCATGGTGGCGATCGTGCGGCCGGAGCTGGTGGACGCCGTGGGGGCCGTGTGCGAGCGGTGGGAGCTGCCGTGCACCGCGATCGGCGAGGTCACGGACTCCGGGGAGCTGCGCGCGTTCAGCGACGGCGACGAGCAGGGGGCGATCCCGGCCTCCTTCCTCACCGACGAGGCGCCGCGCTACGACGTGCCGCGCGCGCCGCGGCCCGCGCCGCCGGCGCCTCCGCCGCCGCGCGCACCCTCTCACCCGGAGGCGCTGCTCGAGCTGCTCCGCTCGCCGAACGTCCGCTCGCGCGCAGGCGTCTACCGCCGCTACGACCACCTCGTGGGCTCGCGCACGGTGCGCCGGCCCGGCTTCGACGCCGCCGTCCTGCGGCTGCGCCCGTCGCTCCGCGGACTCGCCGTCTCGCTCGACGCGAATCCGCGCGTCGGCCGGCTCGACCCGCGCGTGGCCGGCGCGCTCGTCGTGCTCGAGGCGGCGCGGAACGTCGCGTGCGCCGGGGGGCGGCCGCTCGCGCTGACGGACTGCCTCAACTTCGGCAACCCCGAGAAGCCGCGCATCGCCTGGGAGCTGGCCGAGGCGATCGAGGGCATGGCGATCGCAGCGGAGGCACTGGGGACGCCCGTCGTCTCCGGCAATGTGTCGCTCTACAACGAGACCGACGGGCGTCCGATCGACCCCACGCCGGTGGTCGGCTGCGTCGGGCTCGTCGACGACGTGCGGACGGTTCCGCGCGGGTGGCGCGGCGGCGACGTCGTCCTCCTCGCCGGCGCCGGACCGCTGACGCTGAACGGCTCCGAGTACCAGGCACGCTTCGGCGAGGTCGGCGGCGCGGCCGCGCCGGTCGAGCTCGACGCGGAGGTCGCCCTCGTCCGGTTCCTGTGGCGCCACGCGCCGCGGCTCTCGCTCGCGCACGACGCCGCGGAGGGAGGGCTCGCGGTCGCGCTCGCGGAGGCGGCGCTGTGGAGCGGCGTCGGCGCCGAGCTGGAGCTCCCGGACGACGCGCCCCGGCTCTTCGGCGAAGGAGGCGGGCAGGCCGTCGTCGCCTGCGCGCCCGAGGTGGCGGCGACCCTCGAGGGCGTCCCCCTCCGGCGGCTCGGCGTGGTCGGCGGCGACACCCTCGCGGGGATCCGGCTCGCCGACCTCCGCGACGCGTGGGGCGAGAGCTGATGTGCGGCGTGGTCGGCATCCGCTCGCAGGAGCGCGACGTGGCGCGGCTCGCGTACTTCGGCCTGTACGCGCTCCAGCACCGCGGTCAGGAGTCCGCGGGGATCGCCGTCTCCGACCAGGGGCGCCTCACCGCGATGCGCGAGCTCGGCCTCGTCACGCAGGCGTTCACGGAGCAGACGCTGCGCGGCCTGCACGGCGACCTCGCGATCGGCCACGTGCGCTACTCGACCACGGGCGGCAACCGCTGGGCGAACGCGCAGCCGCTCGTCCACCACGGCCGCGCCCGGACGATCGCGCTCGGCCACAACGGCAACCTCGTCAACGCCGCGAGACTGCGCGAGGAGATCGGCGTCCCCCTCGGCTCGACGTCCGACTCCGAGGCGATCGCGGCGCTCGTCGCCGCCGAGGACGGCCCGCTGGAGGAGGCGGTGGCCGCGGCGATGGCCCGTCTCGAGGGCGCCTACTCGTGCGTCGCGCTCTCGGGCGCCGAGCTGGCGGCGTTCCGCGACCCGCACGGGTTCCGGCCGCTCTGCCTCGGCCGGCTCGGGGACGACGAGTGGGTGGTCGCGTCGGAGACGTGCGCGCTCGACCTGCTCGGAGCCGCGTACGAGCGCGAGGTGCGCCCGGGCGAGGTGGTCGTGATCGCTGCAGACGGCCGGCTGCGGTCGGCGCAGGCGGTGGAGCCCGCGGCCCACGGCGCGCTGTGCATTTTCGAGTTCTTCTACCTGGCCCGGCCCGACTCGCGGCTCTCGGAGGTCGAGGTGCACGGGGCGCGCATCCGCATGGGCGAGCGCCTGGCGGCGGAGGCCCCGGTTGCAGCCGACCTCGTCCTCCCGATCCCGGACTCGGGCACGCCCGCGGCGATCGGCTTCGCGCGCGCGAGCGGGATCCCGTTTTCGGAGGGCCTGATCAAGAACCGGTACGTGGGCCGCACGTTCATCCAGCCCGACCAGGCGATGCGCGAGCAGGGCGTGCACCTGAAGTTCAACCCGCTGGCGGAGCTGACCGGCAAGCGGCTCGTGATCGTCGACGACTCGATCGTCCGCGGGAACACGACGCGCCAGCTCGTGGCGATGCTGTTCGAGGCGGGTGCGGCGGAGGTGCACGTGCGGGTCTCGTCACCGCCGGTGGTCGGCCAGTGCTTCTACGGGATCGACCTCGCCGACCCGGAGGAGCTCGTGGCCTCCTCCCGCACGGTCGACGAGGTGCGGGCCCACATCGGCGCGACGTCGCTCGCCTACCTGTCCCTGGAGGGCCTCCAGGCGGCGACCCGCCGCCCCGCCGAGGCCCTGTGCCGCGCCTGCCTCACCCGCGAGTACCCCACCCCGGTCCCGGTCGAGGTGGGAAAGCTCCGCTTCGAGCCGGCGGGCACGTAACTGGTCGGCACCGAGCGGGTCGCCGTCCACTGCGGCCGTGTCCGGGGACTGTCCCCAGCCATGGA
>DATHTC010000412.1:0-4913 GCA_035463735.1 Gaiellaceae bacterium
GATCGCCTTCCGCGCTGCGAGCGCCTCGGAGAGAGATTCGGCCTCCTCGCGCAGCGCCGCGAGCTCCTCGTACCGGGCGCGGGCGGGCGGGCTCGCCGGCCGCAGGTCCTGCTCGCGGAACGGCTTCACGAGGTAGCCGAACACGCCCGCCTCGACCGCGCGCGAGACGAGCTCGTCCTGCCCGTACGCGGTCAGCATCACGATCGGGATCGCGCGCTCCTCGAGGATCCGCCGCGCCGCCTCGATCCCGTCCAGCCGCGGCATCTTCACGTCGAGGATCGCCAGGTCCGGCTCCTCGCTCGCAGCGAGGGCGACCGCCTCCTCGCCGTCCTTCGCCTCCGCGCACACGTCGAAGCCGGCCCGCTCGAGCAGGTCGCGCAGGTCGAGCCGGATCAGCGTCTCGTCCTCGGCGATCAGGATCTTCACGCGCGGAGTCTAGGCGCCGCGAATCGGGGAACTCCCCGATCCTCGCCCGCGCGTCGTGGGGGACCCTCCGAGCAAGCCCGAGAGGAGGTGGTGGCGATGTCGATTCAGCCCGCCACCAGAACGAACGGCGCGAGGGCCGAGCCGGCCGAGGCTGTCGTGACCAGGCCGGACGACGACCTCCGCGCCCTCGCCCGCGACCAGATCGAGCGCGTCCGGAGCTTCAAGCTCCACGCGGCGGTCTTCGCGGTCGCGCTGCCGGTGCTCACCGTCCTGTGGACGCTGACGGAGTACCTGGAGGACAACACGTGGCCGTCCAGGCTCGCGGCGGACGACGGCGACCCGGGGAACTGGGACCCGTGGCTCATCTGGGTCTTCCTCGTGTGGGGGACGATCCTCGCGATCCACGCGCTGCGGACGTACTTCCACCGGCCCGCGAGCGAGGCCGAGATCGACCGCGAGGTCGAGCGGCTGCGGGCCGCGAGGTGACGCGATGACCGCCACCGCGGCGGAGCCGCAAGCGCGTCGGCCGGACGCCCCCACGCTGCTGATCGAGCTGCGCGGGGTCGAGAAGGTCTACCGGATGGGCCGTGTCGACTACCGCGCGCTGCGCGGCGTCGACCTGACGATCGCGAAGGGCGAGCTCGTCGCGGTCGTCGGCCCGTCCGGCAGCGGCAAGACGACGATCCTCAACCTCGTGACGGGCATCGACCGGCCGACCACGGGGACCGTGAGCGTCGACGGGCGGCGCCTCGACGAGATGAGCGAGGAGGAGCTCGCCGTCTGGCGGGGCGCCAACGTCGGGATCGTGTTCCAGTTCTTCCAGCTGCTGCCGACCCTCACTGCGCTCGAGAACGCGGTCCTGCCGCTCGACTTCGCCCGGCGCGGGTCGCGCTCGGAGCGGTTCGCGCGCGCCCGGCACAACCTCGAGCTCGTCGGCCTCGGCGACAAGGTCGACCACCTTCCTGCCGAGCTGTCGGGCGGCGAGCAGCAGCGCGTGGCGATCGCCCGCGCGCTGGCGGCGGGCCCGACGCTCGTCGTCGGAGACGAGCCGACGGGGAACCTCGACACGGCGACGGCGGCCGAGATGTTCGTCCTGTTCCGGCGGCTGAACGAGGAGGGAATGACGGTGCTCTTCGTGACGCACGACCCGCTCCTCGCGCAGCAGGCCCACCGGATCGTGACGATCCGGGACGGCGTCGTCGTCGACGGCTGAGGCGGCCGTGGGCACCGCGGTCCTGCGCAAGTCCGTCCGCGACCTCACCCGCCGCAAGGCGCGCGCCGCGTTCACGATCGCGACCCTCGCGCTCGCGGTCGCGGGCGTCGGGATCTACGCGATGCCGACGCTGATCGACCGGACGATGCAGGACGAGATCGCAGCGGGGCGGATCGCGAACCTGACCGTCCGGCTGCAGCCGCTCGCGCTCGGCGACGCCACGCTCGACGAGCTCGGGGAGATCCCGCACGTGGTCGCGGTCGAGCCGCGGTACGCGGTGTCCACGCGCGTCTACGTGGGCGAGCGGCGCGCCGACGGGTACATCGAGGGGATCCGCGACTTCGGCGCGCAGCGGGTCGACGTCGTCCGGCTGCGGGAGGGGGCGCCGCCGCGGCGGGGCGAGGTGCTGACCGAGGCGCAGAACGCGAACCAGGACGTGTTCGGCGGGAGCCCGGGCGACACCGTGCGGATCGTCGGCCCCGGCGGCGGCGAGGAGACGCTCCGGATCGGCGGCGTCGGGCACAGCCTCGGCGGCGGCCAGGACGTGACGGAGGACGGGGAGGTCGTCCTCTACGCGGACGCGACGACCGTCGCCGACCTCACGGGGTCGCTCGGCGTCACCTCGCTCGCATTCCGCCTCGAAGAGGGCACGGACGCACGCGTGACGGCCGCCGCCGTCCGGGAGGTTCTCGCCGGCGTCCGCGGCTTCTCGGGCTTCACCGACCTCCCGGAGGTGCGCGCCGCCGACTACTGGCCCGGCAAGGAGAACTTCAGGCTCTTCATCGACTTCTTCTCGGTGGTCACGGTCCTCGCGCTGCTGTCGTCGGTCGTCCTGATCGCGAACACGATGACGACGCTCGTCGCCGAGGAGACGCGCGAGATCGGCGTGATGAAGGCGCTCGGCGCGCGGCGGCGGCAGGTGGCGCGGGTCTACCTCACGACGGCGCTGCTCCTCGGCGCCGCCGCTACCGTCGTCGGGACGGCGCTCGGCGTCCTGCTCGCGAACGTGCTCGTCGACTTCCTCGGCGAGACCTTCTTCGCCGTCGACGTGACGCCCGGGGTCGACGTCCGGGTCCTCGTCGCGAGCGCCGCCGTCGGTCTGCTGGCACCGCCGCTCGCGGCGCTGCCGGCGATCCGCCGGGCCGTCCGCGTCGACCTGCGCGAGGCGCTCGAGGCGACCGGGTCCGCGGTCGGGCAGACGGACGCCGCCGACCGGCTGGTCCGCCGCGCGCGGTTCCTCCCGCGCACGGTCGCGATCGGGCTGCGCAACGCCGCGCGGCGCAAGCGCCGCGGGCTCGCGACGGCGGTGATCGTCGCACTCGCGGTCGGAAATCTCCTCGCCGTCCTCGGGCTGGCGGCGGCAACCTCCACGAAGGTCCATGCGGCCTGGGACGAGCACGGCGAGGACGTCAAGGTCGTGTCGCGCGGCGCGCGGCCGCTCGACGACCGCGCAGTCGACGCGATTCGCGTGACGCCGGGCGTCGCCGCGGTGGAGCCGATGTTCGCCACCGACGCCGTGCTCGACGGCGAGGACGCTGTCATCTGGGCGATCCGGCAGCGCACGATGTTCCGCCACGACGTCTCGGAGGGGCGCTGGTTCTCGCCGGCCGAGGAGAGCGCGGACGCTCGCGTCGTCGTCGTCCAGCGGTCGCTCGCACGCGTCGCGGGCGTGGACGTGGGCGACCGGGTCCGCCTCGACACCGCGGCGGGCGCCGCGGACTTCCGCGTCGTCGGGATCGCCGAGAACGCGCAGGAGGAGGGCACCGCCGTGTACGTCCCGCTCGCGACGATGCACGCCCTGCAGGGCGGCGGCCGCGCGCGAGACTTCGACCTGTGGGTACGGGCGTCGTCGTCCGACCACGCCTTCGTCGACCGGGTCACGACCCGGCTCGAGGACACGCTCGCGTCGGCCGGGTACGACGTCGGGACCGAGATCCTCTACGTCCGCGAGGCGGACGACGCGCGCATGTTCGACACCGTGATGACGTCGATCGCGGTCCTCGGGCTCCTCGTCGTCGCGATCAGCACGGTGGGGCTCGCGAACGCGCTGACGATGAGCGTGCTCGAGCGGCGGCGCGAGATCGGGATCCTCCGCTGCGTCGGCGCCCGCGCCCGCGACGTGCGACGGATCTTCCTCTCCGAGGGGCTCGTCCTCGCGCTCGCGGGCTGGCTGCTCGGCATCCCGATCGGCTACGCGCTCATGCGGCTGCTCGTCTGGTTCGTGGACGAGTTCGTGCACGTCGACCTGGCGCCGGAGTTCCCGCTCGCGAACGTGTGGCTCGCGCTCGCGGGGACGGTCGTGCTCGCGCTCGTCGTGCTCGCGCTGCCGGTCCGGCGCGCGACGCGGATGCGACCGGGCGACGCGCTGCGCTACGCGTAGCGATCCGGGCCGGACCGGCCGCCTGCGTACCTGGTACGTACCTGGTACCGACGGTGGCGTGTGCCGTGGCCCTGATCCGCTCGCCGAGGGCGGTCGCGCCAATCGCGAACCTGGTACCGACGGTGGTACGTGCGTCAGCGTTCGTACCAGGTACGTACCTGGTACCCGGGCGCCGCGGTCAGAACGGCTCCCTGACCTCGTAGCCGCCGGACGCGGCGCCGATCACGAGGTAGGACAGGCCCTCGTCGCCGGCGACGACCTGGCGCGTCGCGTCGGGCGAGACGTGGACGTAGATCCCCGGCCGGAGCTCGACCTCGTCGCCGTCGACGCGAAGGACGCCGCTGCCGCCGAGCACGGCGTAGAGCTCCTGCTGGCCCGTGTCCGCCTCGTCGTGCTCCGACCCCGCCTGGCCGGGCTGGTTGTCGAACTGGTTCGCACCGAAGGCGGTGATCCCGAGCACGCGGCGGACGGCTTTGCGCCGCGTCTCGATCCCGGTGACGTCGAGGACGCTGTACATGCCGCCTCCAACGTCAGAAGGCGCCGGGCTATGCCGGAAAGACAACCTCGGCGCGGAGCCCGCCGTCGTCGCGCAGCACGAGCGTCCCGCCCAGCTCGTCCCGGACGAGGGCGCGGACGATCGAGAGGCCGGTGCCGACGCCGCCGCCGTCGAGCCCCGGCCCGTCGTCGGCGACGGTCAGGACGACGTTTCCGTCGCGCCGCGCGAGCTCGACCGCGATCGCCGCGCCGCCGTGCTCGAGCGCGTTCTGGAGCAACTCCGAGAACACGAGCGCGAGCGCCGTCGCGCGGTCGCCGGCGAGGGAGACCGGCGCGAGCTCCGAGCGCACCGACTTCGCCGCCCCGAGTCCCTGGACGAGCATCGCGCGCAGCCGGTCG
>DATHTC010000413.1:0-8020 GCA_035463735.1 Gaiellaceae bacterium
CGCGCCGGCGTCGTCCTCGGCTGCCTCCTGCGCGACCGCCGCCGCAGCGGGGCCGCCGGCCACGAGCGCCCGCACCTGGCCCGCCGGCACGCCGAAGGTGGGGCCGCACTCCGCGGCGTCGACGAGGGCGAGCCGGCCCGACGAGCCCGCCCCCACGTAGACGAGGCGACCGCCCTCGCGCAGGCGCGCGACGATCGCGTCGACGGCGCGCGCGAGCGGCGCGGCCGCGGCGCCGACCGCCGGCGCCACACGCGCGTCCTCCGCGTTGATCAGCTCGACGAGCCGGAGCGTGGGCAGGAGGTCGAGGTCGGCGTGCTCGCCGGCGTGGCGTTCGGTGAGCGGCTCCAGGAAGGACATGCGCAGCGCGAGTCTAGTACCGGTTGCGGCCTCTGACAACCACTGGTATTGACCAATCGCCTCTCTGCGGGCATGATCGGGTCGCGATGGCGCTTCCCTCGCCGCAGCGGGTGACCAAGCAGAGCCAGACCCGCGACCGCGTGTTCGACCTGATCGAGCAGCTCGGCGTGGGGAGCGCGATCCCCTCGGAGCGGCAGCTGAGCGTCGACCTCGGCGTCTCGCGCCTGACCGTGCGCGCCGCACTCGACGAGCTCGTCCGCGAGGGCTACCTCGTGCGTCGCCGCGGCGCGGGGACGTTCGTGCGCGAGCCGAAGATCGCGCAGGAGCTGACGCTGACCTCGTTCAGCGAGGACATGCGGCAGCGCGGGATGCGACCCGGCAGCCGGACGCTGTCGCTCGAGCGGAAGCTCGCCGGCGCATACCTCGGCCGCTGCCTGCACGTCTCGCCCTCCGAGCGGATCGTCGTGGTCAAGCGCCTGCGACTCGCCGACGAGGAGACGATGGCGATCGAGACGCTGCACGTGCCCGAGTCGCTCGTGCCCGGCCTGACGCGGGAGGACTTCGACGACGCCTCGTTCTACGACCTCCTGACGGGTCGCTACGGCGTCGAGATCGCCGGCGGCGTCCAGACGATCGAGCCGACGGTGACGAACGAGGAGGAGTCGGAGGCGCTCGGCGTGCCGCTCCACTCGCCCGCGTTCCAGTTCGAGCGGACGACGCGGTCGTCGACGAACGAGATCGTGGAGTTCGTCCGCTCGATCTACCGGGGCGACCGCTACCGGCTCGTGAGCGAGCTCCGGCGAGACCGCGCCGCGCCGCCGCCCTCGTTCGTGCCGCGGGAGCGCCGTCCGTGAGCGAGGCCGCAGAGGCCGTGGACGGGGCCGGGCCGCCGGGCGGCGTCCTCCTGGCCGAGATCCACGAGCAGCCGGAGTCGCTGCGGCGCGTCTGCGCGCACGCCGACGCGTACGCGGACCTCGCGAAGGAGCTGCGCGGCCGCCGCGTCGAGCTCGTGCGCATGGTCGGTCACGGCTCGTCCGACAACGCCGCCTCGTACGGCGTCTACGCCTTCGGGATCCTCGCGGGGTTGACCGCGATGCGCGACTCGATCTCGCTCTCCGTCTACTACGGCGCGCAGCTCGATCTCGCGCGGTCGTGCGTACTGGCGCTGTCGCAGTCGGGACGGACACCGGACGTGCTCGAGTACGTCGAGCGCGCAGCCGGCCGCGGCGCGTTCACCGTCGCGATCACGAACGACCCCGCCTCCGACCTCGCCCGGGCCGCTGCCGCGGTGCTCCCGCTCGACGTCGGGCCCGAGCGTGCGGTCGCCGCCACGAAGACGTACACGGCCCAGCTCGCGTCCCTCGCGCTCCTCGCCGCCCATCTCGCGGGACGCGGGCCGGAGGCGGTCGAGGCGGTCGGACGCACCGCCGACCTGCTGGCGGAGCTGCTGCCGGCGCTCGAGGCCCGTCTGTCCGAGGTCGCGGTCTCGTTCGCCTTCGTCGGCCGGATGTTCGTGATCGGGCGGGGCCCCGAGTTCGCGACCGCGCGCGAGATCTCGCTGAAGCTGCTCGAGACGTGCCGGATCGCCGCCGAGCCCCTCACGGCCACCGACCTCGTGCACGGCCCCGTGGCGGCGATCGACGGCCTGTTCCCCGTGTGGGTGATCGCATCCGCGGACGAGAGCCTGCCGGCGGTGCGCCGCGCGGCCGCGATCGCGCGCGCCGCGGGCGCGACCCTCCTCGCGAGCGGGACGGCGGCGGGCGCGATCGACGGCGCCGCCGTCCGTCTTCCGGTGCCGGCGCCGCCGCTGCCCGTGCTGACGCCGCTGCTGTCGGTCGCGCCCGGACAGCTCCTCGCGTGGGCGCTCGCGCAGGCGAAGGGCCTCGATCCCGACCGTCCCGTCGGACTCGAGAAGGTCACGCTCGCGCCGTGACCGAAGGTCAATACCAGTTCGAGCAGCGTGACGAGACAGCGGCAACACGCGGCGACAGAAGCCCGTATGAGGGCCAGCGGCCGAGTTCGATCCACCCTCTTGACATGACCACTTGGCTGTGCGAGCCTCCGGTTGTCGTGAATTGGTCAAGACCACTTGGCGGGTGGACGGTGCCGCCGGTTGTCCTTAGGAGGTCATGGTGAGACGACGACTCTTCGCAGCGGTCGCCGTCGCGGGGATCCTCGCGATGGGAGCGGCCTCCGCCGCCGCGCGCCCGGCGGAACCGACACGGATCAGCGCCGACCCGATCACGGTCTGGCTCATGGGCGACGCCCAGGCCAACTGGCCCGAGGCCGTCGCCGCGGCGAACGCCGCCTTCAGGGCGCAGCACCCCGGCGTCGACGTCAAGGTCGAGTACCAGAGCTGGGGCGACTACAAGACGAAGTTCGAGGCCACGCTCGCGGCGGGCAGCGGCCCCGACGTGATCGAGTTCGGCAATACGGACGTGCCGAAGTACAGCGCCGCCGGCGCGCTCGCGCCGCTCAACCGCGCGGACTATCCGAACAGCCGCACGTGGCTGTCCGGGCTGGCCGCAGCCGGCAGCTTCCGCGGGCGCCTCTACGCCGTCCCGTACTACGCGGGCGCGCGCGGCGTGATCTACCGCAAGGACCAGTACCGGGCTGCGGGGATCCGGGCGCTCCCCAAGACGCTGGCGGAGTTCAACGCCGCCGGCGCCAAGCTGATGAAGCGCTACGGCAAGAACCGCAACTACTCGGCCGTGTACTTCCCGGGCCGGTACTGGTATGCCGCGATGTCCTTCGTCTACGACTGGGGCGGCCAGATCGCCGCGTTCCGCAACGGGCGCTGGGTCGGCACGCTCCACGAGCCGAGGGCGCTCTCGGGCCTGACCGCCTGGCGGAGCATGGTGCGCCTGCTCTCGCGGGCGAACAAGACCGGCGACGAGGCCCACCCGCAGCAGGCACTCGTGTTCGCGAAGGGCAACGTCGGCTCGTTCATCGGCAACGGCTGGGAGTGGCCGTACGCGCTCGACCAGAAGGTCGGGAACCCGAAGCTCGAGGGCAAGATCGGCGCCTACCCGATGCCGAGCCACGTCCGCGGGCGGTTCATGCCGACCTTCCTCGGCGGCTCGAATCTCGCGATTCCGGTGACGAGCAAGCAGAAGGCGCTCGCCGCCGACTGGATCGCCGCGTTCACGAGCACCGAGAACGAGCGGCGCATGGCGGTCGCCGGCGGCGTGATCCCGAACACGACGACGCTTGCGAGCGTGAACGCGTCGAAGCCGACGCTCGCGCCGTTCGCGAACGCCGCGAAGTACAGCTGGTTCGTCCCGTCGACGCCGAACTGGGCGAACGTCGAGAGCGCCAACGTGCTCCAGAACATGCTGAGCGGCATCCTCCGCAACCCGAGGCAGACCCCGGCGCTCGCCCGGCGCGCGAGCGACCAGATCACGCAGATCCTCAACGAGTGACCGATCCCCCGACCCGACGGGCGGCGTGACGGAGAAGACCGCCCACCCCGCCCTCGCCCTCGAGCCGGCCCTCGCGCCGGCTCGACGGCGTCGGCGCCTGCGTCTCGGCCGGCGCGTCGGCCCCTACGTCCTCCTCCTGCCGGCGCTCGCGGTGATCGCCGCCGTGCTCGGCTACCCGCTGTACAAGCTGTTCACGCTGTCGTTCCAGCAGTACGGGCTCGCGGAGCTGATCCGGCACGAGGGCACGTGGATCGGGCTCGACAACTACTCGCAGATCGTCCACGACCGGGAGTTCTGGGTCGTGCTCCTGCGGACGATCGCGTTCACGGTCGTGACGGTCGGGCTGACGATGGTGCTCGGCACGCTGATCGCGCTGCTGCTCGCCCGGCTCGGCGCGGCGATGCGGTTGCTGATCACGACGGCCCTCGTGCTGGCCTGGTCGATGCCGCCGGTCGTGTCCGTGAACATCTGGAGCTGGATGGTCGACTACGAGTTCGGCGTCCTCAACTGGACGCTGGCGAAGCTCGGCCTCGAGCGGTACGTGCACCACGACTGGTTCGTGAATCCGTGGGAGGGGTTCGCGGTGATCGTCGCGATCGTCGTGTGGGGCGCGATCCCGTTCGTCGCGATCACGATCTACGCCGGGCTCACGCAGGTCTCGCGCGAGCTCGTGGAGGCGGCGGCGATCGACGGCGCGGGCCCCGTGCGCGTCTTCCGCGACATCACGCTGCCGATCCTCAAGCCGATCTTCGTGATCCTGGCGAGCCTGTCGGTGATCTGGAACTTCCAGGTCTTCAGCCAGGTCTGGATCATCCGCAACGCGCGCCCCGAGGAGCACTACTTCCTGATGAGCGTGTACTCGTTCGTCGAGTCGTTCAACGCGAGCGAGTACGGCCTCGGGTCCGCGATCGCGGTCGTCACCGTGCTGACGATGCTCGCCGTCACCTTCTTCTACATCAGGCAGATGGTGCGGATCGGGGAGATCGAGTGACGGCCGCGCCGGCCCCGATGCCGAGGCGGCGCCGGAGCCGCGCGCGCGTGCTGCGCCGCGTGGGTCTCAACCTCCTCGGGCTGCTCGTGTTCGTGGTGATGGCGTTCCCCGTCTACTGGATGGTCGCGACGGCGTTCAAGCAGGGCGAGGACGTGCTCTCCTTCGAGCCGGTCTGGATCCCGCGCGACCCGACGCTGGCGAGCTTCCGGGACGCGATCTCGCGCCCGTTCTTCTGGGAGAACGTGCGCAACAGCCTGATCGTCGTCGGCTGCGTCGTCGTCCTCTCCGTGCTGCTGGCGTTCCTCGCGGCGCTCGCGCTCGCGAAGTTCCGCTTCTACGGCCGGCGCGCGTTCGTGGTGGTGATCTTCGCGGTCCAGATGGTGCCGCTGACGGCGCTGATCATCCCGCTCTACATCGCGCTCTCGACCGTGCAGCAGGTGGACAAGCTGTCCGGCCTGATCGTCTCGTACGTCGCCCTCGTGCTGCCGTTCTGCGTGTGGACGCTGCGCGGGTTCGTCGCCGGGATCCCGAAGGAGCTCGAGGAGGCGGCGATGGTCGACGGCTCCACGCGCATGGGCGCGTTCGTGCGCATCCTGCTCCCGCTCGTCGGCCCGGGCCTCGTGGCGACCTCCATCTTCGCCTTCATCCAGGCCTGGAACGAGTACATCATCGCCTACGTCCTGCTCTCCTCCCAGGACAAGCAGACGGTGACGATCTGGCTCGCGAACTTCACCACCGGCACGCTCCGCGGCGTCGACTGGGGCACGCTGATGGCGGGGGCGACGCTGACCGCGCTGCCGGTCGTCTTCTTCTTCGTGCTCATCCACCGCCGGATCGCGTTCGGCCTGACCGCCGGCGCCGTCCGCGGCTAGTGGCGGAGCGGGTCGAGCGGCTCGCCTGGGGGTGCCTGCTCGCGAGCTTCCCCGGCCCCGAGCCGCCGCCGTCGCTGGAGGGGTGGATCGAGCGCGGCCTCGGCGGGGTCGTCCTCTTCGCCGGGAACGTCCGCGACCCGGAGCAGCTGCGCGGGCTGACGAACGGGCTGCGCGCGCGGCGGCCCGGACTGCTCGTGGCGGTCGACGAGGAGGGCGGCGACGTGACGCGGCTCGAGGCGGCGGCGGGGAGCTCGTACCCCGGCGCGCTCGCGCTCGGCTCGGTCGACGACCCCGCGCTGACGGAAGCGGTCGCGGGCTCGATCGCCGCCGAGCTCGCCGCGGCCGGGGTGAACCTGAACCTTGCGCCCGTGGCCGACGTGAACACGAATCCCGAGAACCCGGTGATCGGCGTGCGATCGTTCGGGTCCGACCCGGAGCTCGTCGCACGCCACGTGCGCGCGTTCGTGACGGGGACGCAGGCATGCGGCGTGGCGGCATGCGCGAAGCACTTCCCCGGCCACGGCGACACCACCGTCGACTCCCACCTCGCCCTCGCGCGCGTCGAGCGGAGCCGGGAGGAGCTGGCGGGCGTCGAGCTGCTGCCGTTCGCCGCCGCGGTCGGGGCGGGCGTCGCTGCGGTGATGACGGGTCACCTCGTGGTGCCGGCGATCGACGCGGAGCCGGCGACCCTGAGTGCTCCGCTCGTCAGTGGGCTGCTGCGTCAGGAGCTCGGCTTCCGCGGCCTCGTGATCACCGACGCGCTCGACATGCGCGCGATCGCGGACACGGTCGGCGTTGCGGAGGGAGCGGTACGCGCGCTCGCGGTGGGCGTCGACGCGATCTGCCTCGGGCCGTCGGTCGGGCGGGAGGACGTCGAGGCGGCGCAGCGCACGCTCGTCGACGCGGTCGCAGGCGGGCGCCTCCAAGAGGAGCGGCTCGGGGAGGCCGCCGCGCGCGTCGAGGCGACGGCGCGCGCCGCGAACATGGCCGGCGGCGTTCCCGACCGCGCGCTCGGCGCGGGGGCCGCTCGGCGGGCGATCCGGGTGCGGGGCGACGCGGACGTCGGCGAGTCGCCGGTCGTCGTCGAGCTGCGGCCCGAGCCGCTCGTCGCCGCGGGCGAGACCGGGGCGAGCCTCGGCCGCGCCCTGCGCGCGCGGCTGCCGCGGACGCTCGTCGTCGCCGTGCGCGACGAGCACGACCTGCCCAGGCTCGATGGAAGCGGTCTCGTCGTCGTCGTCCGCGACGCGGCTCGGCACCCGTGGCAGCAGCGGGCCGCGGGCCGGCTCCTCGCGCTGCACCGCGGCGCCGTCGTCGTCGAGACCGGCGTTCCCGGCTGGACGCCCCCTGCGGCCGCGGCCCTCGTCGAGACTCACGGCGCCGGCCGTGCGAGCCTCGAAGCCGCGGCGGACGTGCTTGCGGCCGCGGCCGTGCGCTGACACGTCCGAATCCCGCGAAAGGGGGATTCCGCGGCGCCTCGGCGGGAGCAGGATCCGGTCGCGCCCTCCGAGCGGCGGAAGGCGACCCGAATCCGAGGAGAATTGTGACTGCGGCCCCACGTACACCCTTGCGGGTTCTCGTCGCCGACGACCACCGCCTGATGCTGGCGGCCGTGCGGCGGGCCCTCTCGCGCTCGGATGCCGTCGAGGTCGTGGCTGAGGTCGACGACGCGACGAAGGTCGTGCCGACGATCGGCGAGGTGCGGCCGGACGTGGTGCTCCTCGACATCCGCATGCCGCAGCTCGACGGGCTCACCTGCCTCGAGCGCGTGAAGCGGCTGCACCCCGACGTCGAGGTCGTGATCCTGTCGACGTTCGCGGGGGACGACCACCTCGACGCGGCACGTGAGCGCGGCGCGGCGGGCTACATCGTCAAGACCGTCGACCCGCTCGAGCTGCCGGCGATGATCGTCGACGCCGTGAGCTCACCCGACTACCGGGTCTTCCGGCCCGACCTCCCCGAGGCGGACCTCGGCGACGACGGCGAGATCCTCAGCGAGCGCGAGCTGACGATCCTCCGGGCGGTCGCGCGCGGCCTCACCAACAAGGACATCGGCCGCGAGCTCTGGGTGAGCGAGCAGACCGTGAAGTTCCACCTGCGCAACATCTACCGCAAGCTCGGCCTCTCGAGCCGCACGGAGGCGGCCCGGTACGCGATCGGCCACGGGCTCGCCGTCGACGTGCACGCGGCCGTCGGCGGGTGAGCCGCGGGGCCGCGCTCCCGGCGCCGCTGCCGGCGGACCTAGCCGAGGGCCTTCAGGCCTGGCCCGACCTCGATCCCGCCGAGCTGGCGCACCTCCGGGTCGGCGCCGACGGCCTCGCCTCGTCCGTCGGGGGCGGCGGCGGCGCGCTCGTGCGCGGCACCGCGGTCGCGGGCGCCGC
>DATHTC010000414.1:0-1842 GCA_035463735.1 Gaiellaceae bacterium
GCCAGGTCCTCCACCTGGTCGGCCGCGACGACGAGCTCCGGCGCGTCGACCCTGCTCGCGAGGAGGATGTCGTCCACCATCTGCGCCAGGCGCTCCCCCTGCTGCCGGATGAGCGAGAGCAGCTGCGCGCCGAGCTTGCCGGAGACCGCGACGTCGTCACGCTGGAGCGTCTGCGCGGCGCCGACCACGGCCGCGATCGGCGTGCGCAGCTCGTGCGAGACGGTGGCGATGAAGTCCGCCTTCAGCTGCTCGAGGCGCCGCTCCTCGGTCAGGTCGCGGAAGGCGTACACACATCCGCCCTCGACGCCGACG
Organism: Gaiellaceae bacterium; assembly: GCA_035463735.1. Lineage (GTDB taxonomy): Bacteria > Actinomycetota > Thermoleophilia > Gaiellales > Gaiellaceae > DATHTC01. The sequence goes on from DATHTC010000414.1 coordinate 313, forward strand.
CCGGTGATCGAGAGCCAGAGCTCGCGGCCGCCGAGCTCGAGCGGGATCGTCCCTGCGCGGGCGCCGGAGGAGGGGCCGGCCTCCGCGAGCAGCGCGTCGTCGAGCGCGGGCCAGCCCGGGATCGCGTCCGCCAGCGGGCGACCAACGACCTCGTCACGCGGGAGTCCGGTAATCGTCGCGGCAGCCGCGTTCCAGAGCTGGACGACGCCGTCGTCGTCCACGAGGAGGACGCCGTCGGCGATCGAGCCGAGCACGCGCGCCGCCTGCGCCCGCTCGTGCTCCTCGCGGAAGAGCCGGTCGCGCTCCTCCGCGAGCCGCAGGCGCTCGAGCGCGTGGCCGATGCTCTCCGCGACCGCCTCGAGCAGCGCCGTCTCGGCGGGATCGAACGGCTGGTCGTAGAGCCTGGCGACGCCGACGACCCCCCGCACGGTCGGGGTCGCAAAGGCTGCACGAACGGCCGCCGGCGCGCCGGCCGCGAGCAGCTGCGGCTCAGCCCGGCGCTGCGGCCCGTCGAGGGGAAGGCCGTGGCCGCCGACGACACGCCATGCGTCCTCGTCCTCCGCGACGAGGAATGCGATCTCGGCCTCGAACGCCTCGCAGAGCTCGGCCGTCACGAGGTCCCCGAGCTCCGCCTCCGTCCGCGCACGGTTGACGATCGTGACGATCTGCGCGCGCCGTGCCGCCTCGACGAACCGCCGCAGCAGCTCGTCGTGGACGTCAGCCGGCAGCGCCGAAGGTGACGACGACGACACTGTGGTTGCGGTCTCCTTTCGCGCCGCGGACGCGGCCGATCTCGCCGCGCGTGTACGCCCCGGCGAGCGCGGGCGGCGCGCCGAAGGCCTCGAGCAGGGACTCGAACTCGTGTGCGGCGAGCCCGCCGCCGAACCACGAGCCTCGCCCGGCGCAGTCGAAGACGAGCGCCGCCTGGGGCCGCCCCTGCAGCTGCGCGACCGCGTCGTCGGCCGCCGCGTAGGCGCTGCGGAGGATCCCGTGGACGGTCTGGTCGCAGATCTGCACCGGCGCGTTCGGCTCGATCGCGGTCGCGCAGACGAGCCCGCCGTCACGATGGCGGCCGCGGACGTACCGGGGCCTGAGAGCGCCGCTCAGCTCCGGCTGCGCGAGCGGATGCGCCATCGCGAGCGCCTCGAAGGCGTCGTCGTCGAGCTCGCCGTCGTGGCCGAGCCTCTCGAAGTAGACGTCCTGCGCCGGCCGGCCGTCGAGCTGCAGGACGGCCCGGCCGCTCGAGCGCGTGACGATCGCCGGCGCTCCGCGCGGGAAGCAGCCGTGCGCGATTCCGACCCCGACCGGCGCCTCCCCGCCGACCGCGACGGCGACCACGCCTCCGGAGAGAGCGTGCCCGTCGACGAGCTGCGCCCGCACGTCTCCGCCCGCGGCGCCGCCGGCGAGCGGGATCCGGCCACCCGCGACCGCGTACGCGCCCGCGACGATCTCGGCCTGGTCGCCGCACTCCGAGTCGACGAACAGCAGCAGGACACGGTGCGGCGCGTCGCCGGCCCCGGCCAGCGCCTC
>DATHTC010000415.1:0-3693 GCA_035463735.1 Gaiellaceae bacterium
AGCTCGTGATCACCGACGGCGTGTTCTCGATGGAGGGCGACCTGTGCCGCCTGCCCGACATCCTCGAGCTCGCGCGCGCACACGACGCCGTCGTCGTCGTCGACGACTCCCACGCGGTCGGCGTGATGGGCGCGACCGGCCGCGGGGTCGCCGAGCACTTCGGCGTGTTCGGGCAGGTGGACGTCGTCACCGGCACGCTCGGCAAGGCGCTCGGCGGTGCCGCGGGCGGCTACGTGGCCGCGAGCCGCGAGGTCTGCGAGCTGCTCGCCCAGCGCTCCCGCCCGCAGCTGTTCTCGAACGCGCTTCCTCCCACCGTCGCCTGCTCGGCCCTCGCCGCGGTGCGCAAGCTCCGCGCCGAGCCGTCGCTGCTCGCGCGCCTGCGCGCGAACGCCCGTGCGCTCCGCACGCGGCTGCGCGAGGAGGGCTTCAAGCCGCTCGAGGGCGAGGCGGCGATCGTCCCGATCGTCGTCGGCGAGACGTCCTTCGCGATCCGGCTCTCCGAGCGGCTGCTCGAGGAGGGCGTGTTCGTCACGGGCTTCGGGTTCCCGGTCGTGCCCGAGGGGACGGCGCGGGTGCGGATCCAGGCGTCCGCGGCGATGCGGCCCGAGCACGTCGAGCGCGCCGTCGAGGCGTTCGCCCGGGTCGGCCGCGAGGTCGGGCTCGTCGTCGCCTAGCGCGGCCTCGCGCGACCGCCTTCCTGCCCTCCTCGGTGCCGAAGACGACGAACGGCCACAGCGCGAGGAACGCCCAGTGCGCCGCGCCGATCGGGCGCTGATGGAAGAGCGTGTTCAGTCCCGGCACGTAGATCAGGCATGCCGCGAGCGCGAGCTCGAACGCGATCCCCACGAGCAGGAAGCGGTTCGAGAGCAGTCCGATCGAGAAGACGGAGCGCCTGCTCGTTCGCATCGCGAGGCCCGCGCCCACCTGCCCCATCACGATCCCGGTCTGCGTCATCGTCGTGGCCTCGACGTACCGCGGCCCCGCCGAGGGGAGCGGCTGCCCCGGCCGCCACCCGCCGAGCAGGTAGGCGAAGAAGAAGCTCGCCATCGCGCCGAGGCCCTCCCACAGCCCCACCCAGCCGTACACGCGCGCGAGGACGCGCGGCGACAGCAGGCGCTCCTCGCGCGGTCGCGGCGGTCGCTCCATCGGTCCCGGCTCGGCCCGCTCGGTCCCGAGCGCGATCGCCGGGAGCATGTCCGTTCCCAGGTCGATCGCGAGCACCTGCATCACGACGAGCGGGAGCGGCACGCGACCGCCGGACAGGCCCCAGACGAGGAACGGGATCAGCTCGGCGACGTTCGAGGCGAAGTGGTAGAGCGCGAAGCGGCGGATGTTGTCGAAGACCGCGCGCCCCTCCTCCACGGCGGCGACGATGGAGGCGAAGTTGTCGTCGAGCAGCACCATGTCCGCGGTCTCGCGGGCGACGTCCGTGCCGGACCGGCCCATCGCGACGCCGATGTCCGCCTCGCGCAGCGCGGGCGCGTCGTTGACGCCGTCGCCGGTCATCGCGACGATCTCGCCCTGCTCGCGGAGGACGCGCGCGAGCCGGAGCTTCTGCTCCGGGTTGATCCGGGCGAAGATCACGTCGTGCTCCCGCAGTTGGCTGCCGAGCTCGTGGTCGTCGAGCCGGTCGACCGTCCGCGGCCCGAGCACCTGCACCTCGCGGCGCCCGTGGACCTCCGCCTGCGGGCCGACGACCGGCCGGTGGCCGACGAGCCCGATCCGGCGCGCCACCGCCTCGGCCGTCCAGCCGCTGTCGCCGGTGACCATCACGACGCGGATGCCGGCGCGGCGGCAGCGCGCGACCGCCGTGGACACCTCCGGCCGCGGCGGGTCGAGCATCCCGACGACGCCGAGCAGCTCGAGCTCCGTCTCGACCGCGTCGGCGTCCTCGTGGTCGACGCCGTCCGGCAGGACGCGGCGCGCGACCGCCAGGACGCGAAGAGCGGCCCTCTCCATCTCCTCGGCCGCGGCGAGCGCGCGCTCCCGGGCGGCGGGCGCGGCCGTGGTCCGGGGCACCAGGACCTCGGCGGCCCCCTTCGCGTAGGCGACGCGGCGACCGCGGACGGCGTGCACCGTCGTCATCCGCTTGCGCTCCGAGTCGAACGGGAGCTCCGCGAGACGCGGCCGCAGCGCGACCTCGCGCGCGTGGTGGAGCCCGCCCTTCTCCGCCAGCACGACGAGCGCGCCCTCCGTCGGGTCGCCGACGACGCGACCGTGCGAGACGCGCGCGTCGTTGCAGAGCAGGCAGGCCCGAAGCAGCTCGCGCAGCGGCCGCGGGTCGGCGGGCCTCCCGTCGCGCAGGAAGCGCCCGAACGGCTCGTACCCCGCGCCCTCGACCTCGTAGTCGCCGTGGTCCGGCGTCCACACGCGCTCCACGGTCAGCTCGTTCTCGGTCAGCGTGCCGGTCTTGTCGGTGCAGATGACCGTCGTCTCGCCGAGCGTCTCGACCGAGGAGAGTCGCCGGACGAGCGCGTGCCGCCGCGCCATCCGCTGCGTCGCGAGCGCCAGCGACAGCGTCACCGTCGGCAGCAGGCCCTCCGGAACGTTCGCGACCATCACGCCGATCGCGAACACGAACCGCTCCGTCAGGCCCATCCCGAGCCAGCCCGCGACGAGGAAGAAGGCGATCCCGAGGCCGAGCACGAGCATCGCGATCAGGCGCGTGACGTGGTCGATCTCGCGCTCGAGCGGGCTCTTTCCCTCCTCCGTGCGCTGCGCGAGCTCGGCGATGCGCCCGAACGCGGTCGCCATCCCGGTGGCCGTCACCTCGGCCGCCGCGGTGCCGCGCACGACGTGCGTCCCGGCCTCGACGGCGTCGCCCGGGTCGACCGGCCGCGACTCGCCCGTCAGCGCGGAGCGGTCGACGCGGAGGTCGTGTCGCTCGAGCACGCGGCCGTCGGCACTGACGCGGTCGCCCGGCTCGAGCAGGAGCAGGTCTCCCGGGACGAGCTCCTCCGCCGGCACCTCGACCGCGACCCCGTCGCGGCGGACGCGCGCCTTCTGCGGCAGCATCCGCCGCAGCGCCTCGCTCGCGCGTTCCGCCCGGTACTCCTGCGCGAACGCGAAGGCCGCGTTGACGAGGACGACGACGACGATCGCGACGCCGAGCTCGGGGATCCCCGCCACGAACGCGAGGGCGGCGCCTCCCCACAGCAGGAGGGCGAAGAGGTGCACGAGGTTCGCGGCCAGCTGCCGCAGGTGAGACGGCCGCGGCGGCTCGGCGAGCACGTTCGGTCCGTGCTCGGTCAGGAGCCGCCGGGCCTCGCCGGAGCTGAGGCCGGGGCCCATGCCTGGAGGCTCGGCGCAGTGCCCGGCGGCGGCATCCGCGCCCGCGACGAGGCGCGCTGCGGCTTTCCCACCGCGGCGCGGCGGCTTCAGCATCCGTTTCCCGCCTGCCGGACTCTGGTAGAGAAGCGCCGTGCGCTTTCGCCGAGGAGCCCGGCTCGACACCGGCCAGGTGACGGACGTCCGCGGCCGCCGGGTCGGCGGCGGCGGGCTGGCCGTGGGCGGAGGCGGGATCGGGCTCGCGGCCCTGGTCGTCTACCTGCTGATCTCCCTGCTCGGCGGCGGCGACGGGCTCGGCCAGCTCACGCCGCTCGACCAGCAGGCCGTCGGCCAGGGCGACACGCCGAGCGAGATCTCCGAGGAGTGCCGCACCGGCGAGGACGCGAACGAGCGCCAGGACTGCCG
>DATHTC010000416.1:0-4974 GCA_035463735.1 Gaiellaceae bacterium
GGAAGCACGGCCCTCCGACTGCAGGACGGCCAGCGGTGCGAGGCGGCGGCGGAGCCGGGCTCCGCCCGGCGGGAGCCGCTGCCGGCCGGTGGCGTCCTAGGCTTTGCGCCAGCGGCCGAAGACGAGTCCGCCGAGGGTGAAGCCGAGGCCGAACGTGCCGACCGAGAAGGCGCCGACGGCCAGCGCCTTGCGCGCCGTCGAGAGCCGCTGCCAGCGCGACAGCGCCTCCTGCTCCTCCGGCGTGAGCCGCTCGCCGCGGCGCTGCTTGCGGCGCGCGCCACCCGCCCTCAGCCCGAGGTAGAGGTCGTCGAAGATCTCTGTCGTCTCGTCGCGCATGTCACCAACGATACTCGGCGGAACGCCCGTGTCCTTCCCCCGCCCGCGCAGGCGCAATCACCCGAGAGGCTGGTCGTGTGATCGGCGCGCCGCATGCACCACGCAGCGTGCGGTCCCCAGTAGGAGTGCGGTCGATCCCCCACGTCGAGCCTCTAAGGTTCCGACGCCGTGCCTGTGCGGGTGCTCCACGTCTCCGACCTCCACTTCGGCACGAAGGAGGACCCCGCGGTGGAGCGGGCGCTCGCCGCGCTGCTGGAGCGCCACGTGCCCGACCTGCTGATCGCGAGCGGCGACCTCACCCACCGCGGCCGGCGCGCACAGCACGAGCTCGCGCACGCGTTCCTCACGCGGCTCGGCCCACCCGTGCACGCCGTGCCGGGCAACCACGACATCCCGTACACGATCCCGGCGCGCTTCACCTCACCGTGGCGGGAGTTCGAGCGCCTGTGGGGGACGACAGAGCCCGTCTTCAGGGGAGACGGGCTCCACGTCGTCGGCCTCAACTCCGTGCGGCCGTGGCGCCACCAGAGCGGCCGAGTGCGCCGCGACCAGCTCCGCCGGGTCGCGGACGAACTGGCCCGCGCACCGGAGGAAGCGCTCCGGATCGTCGTGCTCCACCACCAGCTGCTGGGCGCGCCCTGGCGCTCGCGCAAGAAGCCGGTCGCCGACCGGAGCGGCGTCCTGGGCGCGCTCGTCGACGCGGGTGCAGACCTCGTCCTCTCGGGCCACATCCACCAGGCCGCCATCTCGGAGCGGCACGAGTTCGAGGTGATCGGGCCGGCCGGGCGGCGGGCCGTGGTCGTCTCCACGGCGCCGGGGTTCGGCCAGCCGCGCCCGAAGCGGCGCGGCGAGGCACGCGGCCTCCACGTCTACGCCGCCGACGACCACGCGCTGCGCATCGACACGTACATCTGGCGCGACGACGACTGGGCGCTCACGGCCGTGCGGGCGTTCCCGCGCGGCCGCGAGCCCCTGTCGTTCGAGCCTGCCGGGCCCTAGACCGTGGCGCTGCGGCCGCGGTCGCTCGGCCAGAACCTGCCGACGAGCGTCACCAGCACCGCGGCGATGATCACGGCGAGGAGGTAGCCCCAGAACCCGATCCCGTCGTCGCCGCCGAGCAGCAGGCCGACGATGAGCACCGAGGCGACGCCGATGGCGAGCGTCAGCAGCCAGCCCATCGGGTCCTTCCCCGGGTTCACCAGCCGCCCGAGGGCGCCGACGATGAGACCCACGATGATCAGCCAGATGATCTCCATGCCGGCGTCGTACCCGCCGCGCGCGGCGCGGCAAACCAGCCGCTACGGCCGGGCGCGCGGCCCGGTGAGCGGCCGCCGCTGCACCAGGAGCCGGTAGGCGAGCACGAGCGCGAACGCGCCGGCGAAGGCGACGAGGAACCCGCCCATCCGGCCCATGAACGCCTGCGAGACGAGCCCGCCGAGGAGCGAGCCCGCGATTCCGATCGCCGAGGTCGCAAGGAAGCCCATCGGATCGGGACCGGGCACCGCCAGGCGGGCGAGGGCGCCGACGACGAACCCCCAGACGAGCAGGAGCAGGACGAAGAGGACGACGTCCACCGCTATGCCGACGCGGTCGCCGCGAGGAGCTCGCGCCGGAGCTCCTTGATCTCGTCGCGCAGCTTCGCGGCGTACTCGAAGCGCAACTCCTCGGCGGCAGCGAACATCTCCTCCTCGAGCTGGATCACGAGCTTCTCCAGCTCCTCGCCGCTCATCCCCTCGACCCTGCGGTCGCCCCGGCGACGGCGCGAGGAGGGGACGTTCGGCGACTCGAGCGAGAGGAACTCCGCGATGTCCGATACGCCCTTGACGATCGACTCCGGCGTGATCCCGTGCTCCTCGTTGTAGGCGAGCTGGATCGCGCGCCGACGGTCGGTCTCGTCGATCGCGCCCTTGATCGCCTCCGTCAGCTTGTCGGCGTACATCAGCACCTTGCCGTTGACGTTCCGCGCCGCGCGCCCGATCGTCTGCACGAGCGCCGTCTTGCCGCGGAGGAAGCCCTCCTTGTCGGCGTCGAGGATCGCGACGAGCGACACCTCGGGCAGGTCGAGCCCCTCGCGCAGCAGGTTGACGCCGACGAGCACGTCGTACTCGCCCAGCCGCAGCTCGCGGATGATCTGGATCCGCTCGAGCGTGTCGACCTCGGAGTGGAGGTACCGCGTGCGGACGCCCGACTCCAGCAGGTAGTCGGTCAGGTCCTCCGCCATCTTCTTCGTCAGCGTCGTCACCAGCACGCGCTCGCCGGCCTGCTCGCGGCGCCGGATCTCGTTCAGCAGGTCGTCGATCTGGTTCCGGGTGGCGCGGAGCTCGACCTCGGGGTCGACGATCCCGGTGGGGCGCACCAGCTGCTCGACCACGCGGCTCGAGTGCCGCAGCTCGTACGGCCCGGGCGTGGCCGAGACGAACACCATCTGCGGCACCTTCGCGAGGAACTCGTCGAAGCGGAGCGGGCGGTTGTCGAGCGCGGACGGGAGCCGGAAGCCGAAGTCGACGAGGGTCTGCTTGCGCGAGCGGTCGCCCTCGTACATGCCGCCGATCTGCGGCACCGTCTGGTGCGACTCGTCGATGAAGACGACGTAGTCGGAGGGGAAGTAGTCGAGCAGCGTGTGCGGCGCGGAGCCGACGGGACGACCGTCGAGGATCCTCGAGTAGTTCTCGATCCCGGAGCAGAAGCCGAGCTCCTGCATCATCTCCAGGTCGTACTCGGTGCGCTGCCGGATCCGGTGCGCCTCGAGCATCTTGCCCTGCGACTCGAACAGCTTCACCTGCTCCTCGAGCTCGTGGCGGATCTCCCCCACCGCGCGGTCGATCGTCGGCTTCGAGGTCACGTACTGCGTCGCCGGGAAGACCGTCAGGTTGTCGAGCTTCGCGTACACCTCGCCGCTCAACGGGTCGAAGTGCGTGATCGTCTCGACCTCGTCGCCGAAGAACGAGACCCGGTAGGCGGTCTCGCTGTAGGCGGGCTGGATCTCGACCACGTCCCCCTTCACCCGGAACTTGCCGCGCCCGAGCAGCGTGTCGTTGCGCGCGTACTGGATGTCGATCAGCTTGCGCAGCATCAGGTCGCGGTCGGTCTCCTCGCCCACCGTGAGGAAGACGACCTTCTTCTCGTACTCCTCCGGCGAGCCGAGGCCGTAGATGCACGAGACCGAGGCGACGATGATCACGTCGCGCCGGGAGAGGAGATTCGACGTCGCGGCGTGGCGCAGGCGGTCGATGTCGTCGTTCCGGGACGAGTCCTTCTCGATGTAGAGGTCGGCCTGCGGGACGTACGCCTCGGGCTGGTAGTAGTCGTAGTACGAGACGAAGTACTCGACGGCGTTGTCGGGGAAGAACTCCCGGAACTCGTTGCAGAGCTGCGCCGCGAGCGTCTTGTTGTGCGCGATCACGAGCGCCGGCCGCTGCACCTGCTCGATGATCCACGCCATCGTCGCGGTCTTCCCGGTGCCCGTCGCGCCGAGCATCGTCTGGAACCGCTCGCTCGCCAGCACTCCCTCGGAGAGCTGCGCGACCGCGCTCGGCTGGTCGCCGGTGGGGGTGTAGGCGTCGGAGGTCTTGAACGGCGGCATGCGGGTACAGCGTACTCGTGGGGACGGAGGCCCAGAGACCGCCGTACGGGACGTATGCGGCGCTCGTCGCGCTCTTCGGCGCCGGTGTCGGCGGCATCGCGACGCTCGCCGGAGCGCTCGGACGGCAGCCGGAGCGGCTGCGCGCGCTCGACCTCGTCGTGCTCTCGGCGGCGACCTTCAAGGCGGCACGCACCGTCGCCCACGACGAGGTGCTGAGCTTCATCCGCGAGCCGTTCGTCCAGGGCAGCGCGCACGAGGGCGGCGAGGAGCCGGTCGCGACGGGCGACACCCGGCAGGCGGTCGGCGAGCTGCTCACCTGCACGCGCTGCATCGGCCTGTGGACGGCCGCCACACTCGGCGCCGCCCACGTCCTCGCGCCCCGTACAGGGCGGCTGCTGACGTGGTCGCTCGCTGCGGCGGCGGCGAACGACTTCCTCCAGGCCGGCTTCACCGCGCTGACGCAGAAGGCGAACGAGCTCGAGGAGCGCGCGGCGGACTAGCGGCCGAGGTACCGGCGAGCCTCGGCGGACGTAAGCCGCCGGCCGGTTCGCTCGAGCCGCCGCTCGGCGAGGGGGAGCAGCTCCGGGATGCCCCCGCAGATCGTGCAGGCGTAGGACCGGATCGCGCCGGTCTCGCCGACGGTCACGATGCGGCGCCCCGATGCGAACGTCGCCGCGACGAGCGGGCCGGCATGCCCGCGGAGGAAGAGGACCAGCTCACCGGTCGACGTGTCCCAAAGCCCGGCGGTCCCGGGCCCCGCGGTCACGACCCAGCGGCCGCTCGGACTGAACGCCGCGTCGTTCACGGTTGCGAAGTGGCCGCGCAGAAGGGACAACGAAGCGCCCGTCTCGCCGCCCCAGATGCGCGAGTCGTGGTCGCGACCGGTGGTCACGACCCGGCGGCCGGCCGAGCTGTAGCGCACGGATGTCACCGCGGCGCCGCGCCTGTGGCCGGCGAGCTCGAAGAGGAGCCGTCCCGTGGCCGCGTCCCAGACGCTCGCGCGGCCGTCGGCGAACGCGGCGGCGAGACGGTCGCCGCGCGGAGCGAACGCGAGG
>DATHTC010000417.1:0-3585 GCA_035463735.1 Gaiellaceae bacterium
AACGCCGAGACACGAAACCCGCCGTTACCAGCGGGTTTCCGAGAAGCGGATGAAGGGACTCGAACCCTCGACCTTCTGCATGGCACGCAGACGCTCTAGCCAACTGAGCTACATCCGCGTGGGACGCGGAGTATAGCGGCCCCTCTGCGCCCTGGCCCTCAGCCGGCGGCGTCGAGCGCCTCGTTCACGAGCCGGTCGGCGAGCTCGTTGTGCTCCCGCCGCACCGCCGTGTACCGCACGTCGCCGACCGCCCGTGCGAGCCGTCCCGCCTCCACCGACAGCTCCCGCAGGGCCTCGTTCTTGACCCGGTACTCGCCCCGCATCTGCTTCACGACGAGCTCCGAGTCGGACACGACCTCGAGCTCCGAGACGCCCACCTCGCCCGCCTTCCGCAGCCCCTCGACGAGCGCGCGGTACTCGGCGACGTTGTTCGTGGCGACGCCGATCGCCTCCCCGTGCGCCGCCAGCACGGTCCCGTCCTCCGCCTCGAGCACGTAGGCGTACGCCGCAGGCCCCGGGTTGCCGCGCGCGCCGCCGTCGGTGAACAGGCGCGCCCTCACGGCTCGTGCAAGGGAATGAGGTCGAACGCGACCTCTTCGTACGGATGCGCCTCTCGCAGCGCGTCGACCACCGCGCGCAGGGCCCCCTCCGGCACGACCATCTCCACCCGGTACTCGGCCACCCGCTCCTCTTCCCCCACCGCGCCGATCGACGGCTCGGCGCCCTCTCCGGGAAGGAACGTCCCCGTCCCGACCGTGTACCAGGAGCACCGCTCGTACGCCCCGATGCGGCCGCCGCCCGCCGCGAAGCACGCCTCGCGCGTCGCGTCCCGCGCCTCCTCCGGGACGAAGTAGACGAGCTTGAAGGTCACGTTTCCGCGCTGGGAGGGGCGGGAACCGGCCGCGCATGCCGACGATCCAGGTTCAGCCGCGTCCGACGCCCGCCGAGCGCCACGACGGGCCGGTGGAGGTGGAGGTCGACGAGGCGCTCGCCGTCCACGCTGCCGTCCTCGAGGACTGGGCGACGCCCCGCCCCGGCTGGGAGGTCGCGCTCCGCGAGGGGCACGAGTTCGGGCGGGCGAACAACGTCGAGGCCCGGCTGCTGTACGCGGCCGGCGAGCAGACCTCCTCGCTCGCCTTCCGGCTCGACCAGCTCGACGTCGCCGAGGACACCGGCCAGGAGCTGCTGCTCCGGTTCGAGGAGCGCGACGGGATCGCCAAGGTCGCGCGCCTGACCGCGAACGGCCTCGACGTCGAGCTCTTCCACGTCCTCACCTTTACATAGCGGGCGGGGGGCGCAGGCCTTGAAACGGCGCGCCGGACGTGCGACAACGTCCGGCAGGGACAAGCGACCCTGCGGCAGGAGGAAGCTCGATGGCGCGCCAGCTCGCGCTGCAGAAGCCGTACCTCGAAGGGCCCGACGTCGCCGAGGTGCAGCGCCTGCTCGGCTTCACGGGGGACGACCTCGACGGCGTGTACGGGCCGTTCACGGCCGCGGCCGTCGAGGAGTGGAAGTGGCGCGTCGGCTACCCGGGGAACCGGATCAACAGCGTCCTCGGGCTGATCGGGCTGGCGCTGATCCGAGGCGAGCGCCCGTTCCCGGTCGAGTTCGTGCGTCGGGCGAAGGAGCGCGAGGGCCTGCCGTACGGCGCGAAGAAGAGCGGCATCGTGCGGCCGCTGTCGACGAGCACCGGCCGCTGGTCGGAGTTCCGGATCGTCGACGCCGAGGGCGCGCCCGCGAACGACGGCCGCCGCTACCACGCCGCGAAGGACTGGTTCGCACCGGGCGGCACGCCCGTCCGCGCGCCGGTCGACGGGAGGGTGGTCGAGGCGAAGGTGCGCAAGACGGACACGGGGCAGGTGTTCGGCGGCACGGTCAAGATCCAGGACGGGGAGGGCAAGGTCTGGGTGTTCCGCCATGTCGACCCGACCGTGGCGCTCGGCGCCGCCGTGCAGGCCGGGCAGGTGGTCGCGTCGGTGACTCCGTGGCGCGGCGGCAGCTCGCACGCGCACATCGAGCTCTGGAAGACGCTCGCCGGCGGCTACGACTACGAGAACATGGTCGACCCGATGCGCTACTTCTAGCGTGGGCTCTAGCGAGGCGCGGGGTCGGTCACGTTGTCGATCTGGGCGCGCTGCAGCTTGCCGCTGTAGTCGACGTAGACCGACTTCCACTCGGTGAAGACGTCGAGCGCCGCCTGGCCCGCCTCGCGGTGGCCGTTGCCGGTCTGCTTCATCCCGCCGAACGGGAGGTGCACCTCGGCCCCGGTCGTCCCCGCGTTCACGTACGTGATCCCGGTCTGGAGGTCGCGGAGCGCCGTGAACGCGCGGTTGACGTCGCGCGTGAAGATGGACGACGAGAGCCCGTAGCGCACGGAGTTCGCGGCGCGGACGGCGTCCTCGAACGACTTCACCGGGATGAGCGCCGTCGTCGGCCCGAAGATCTCCTCCTGCGCGATCCGCATCTCGGGGTCGACGTCGGCGAACACCGTCGGGCGGTAGTAGAACCCGTGGCCCTCGACGCGCTCGCCGCCCGTGAGGAGCGACGCGCCCTCGTCCTTGCCGATCTCCGTGTACGAGTGGATCTTCTCGACCGCGGTCTCGTTGATCACCGGGCCGATGTCGGTGTCGTCCTCCCACGGCGCGCCGATCTTCATCTTCTCGGCGCGGGCGACGAGCTTCGACTGGAGCTGCGCGTAGACCGACTCGTGGACGATCACGCGGGAGGCGGCCGTGCAGCGCTGGCCTGCGGTGCCGAAGGCCGACCAGACGATGCCGTCGACGGCGAGATCGAGGTCGGCGTCGTCCATCACGATGATCGCGTTCTTGCCGCCGAGCTCGAGGTGGACGTGCTTCAGCTCGTCGGCGGCCGCCTTCGTCACCAGCACGCCGGTCTCGCGCGAGCCCGTAAAGGTGATCACGGGCACGTCGGGGTGGCGTACGAGCGCGTCGCCCGCCTCCTCGCCGAACCCGTGCACGATCTGGACGACGCCCTCGGGCATCCCCGCCTCGTGGAGCAGGTCGACGAACCGCTGGGCGAGCAGCGGCGTGTCCTCCGCCGGCTTCAGCACGACGGTGTTGCCGCACACGAGGGCCGGGCAGAGCTTCCACGCCGGGATCGCGATCGGGAAGTTCCACGGCGTGATCGCGCCGACGACGCCGATCGGCATCCGCACGCTCATCATGAACTTGTCTCGGAGCTCGGACGGCGTCGTCTGGCCGAACAGGCGCCGGCCCTCGCCGCCCATGTAGTAGCTCATGTCGATCGCTTCCTGGATGTCGCCGCCGGCCTCCGCCTTGACCTTCCCCATCTCGCGCGTCATCAGGTCGGAGAGCGCCGGCTTCTCGCGCTCGAGCAGCTGCGCGAAGCGGAACAGGACGTTGCCGCGCTCGGGCGCGGGAACGAGGCGCCACTCCTCCCAGGCCGCGCGGGCGGTCGCGACGGCGCGGTCGACGTCGTCCGCAGTCGAGCGCGGGAACGAGCCGACGACCTCGCCCGTCGAGGGGTTCAGGGACTCGAAGGTTGCGGTTGCGGTCGCCATGCGGCGATCGTAGCCGCTGCCCGCGTGGCGGCCGTCAGTCGGGA
>DATHTC010000418.1:0-8988 GCA_035463735.1 Gaiellaceae bacterium
CCGCCGGAGCCGGCGCGCGTCCCGGAGCCCGAGCCGCCGCCGGACGAGGGCACGCCGCCGCAGCCCCCGCGCACCCCCGAGCCCGAGCCCCCGACCGAGCGCGCCTAGCGTTCCTCCCGCGGTGCCGGGCCGCCGCCGCCGCGGGCGGGGTTGCGGCCGCAGCTTCCCCTGCGGGCGCGATTTCGCTACATTCGCGCAGATTCCGGGCGGGAGGGACGACCGGCCGCCCGACGAAACTCCTGCGCATGGGCCGCATCCTGCTGATCGTCGCCGCCGCGCTCGTCCTCTCCGCTCCCGCGTGGGCGGACACGATGGACGAGCGGAAGCGCGCGCTCGACAACCGGATTGCGGCCCTCCAGGGAAAGATCCAGGCGGCGAACGCGAAGGAGGCGGTCCTCACCGACCAGATCGAGGCCGTCACCGCGCAGATCCGGGCGCTTCAGGACGACGTCGACCAGGCGCAGGCGCGCGTCGCCACGCTCGAGAGCGAGCTTGTCGTCTACAAGAACCGCCTCGCGCGCCTGTCGCAGCTGCTCGACCTCCAGACGCAGAAGCTGACGCTCCTGACGGCCCAGCACGGCCTCGCGCAGCGCCGGCTCGAGGAGCGGCTCGTCGCCATCTACCAGGCCGGAAGCCCCGACACGGTCGAGGTGCTGCTCACCTCCGAGAGTCTCGCCGAGGTGCTCGACCAGCTGGACTACATGCGCGACGTCGGGCGGCAGGACAAGCAGATCGCGGAGCGCGTGCGGGCGGCGAAGATCTCGATGCGCCGCCTGCGCGCCCGCACCGCGAAGACGCGGAAGGAGCTCCAGGCGACCACGGCCGCCGTCGAGGCGCGGACGAACGAGCAGCGCGCCGTCCGCGACCGGCTCGTCGCCGACCAGAACGCGCTCGCCTCGGCCCGCTCCGACAAGCGGCGGACGCTCACCGCCGTCGAGTCGTCGGAGGCGACTGCCCGGCGGCACGTCGAGAACCTCGAGCGCGAGAGTGCCGCGCTGACCGCGCGCATCCAGGCTGCGCAGGCGCGGACGTACGCCGCCCCCGCGGTCTCACGCGCCTCCTCCTCCTCGGGGTTCATCTGGCCGACCTCGGGCACGCTCACGAGCGGCTTCGGCTGGCGCTGGGGGCGGATGCACGAGGGGATCGACATCGCCGCGCCGACCGGGACGCCGATCGCCGCGGTGGCCGGCGGCACCGTGATCGTGGCCGGCTGGATGGGCGGCTACGGGAACCTCGTCGTGGTCGACCACGGCGGCGGGCTCGCCACCGCCTACGGCCACCAGTCCTCGATCGCGGTCGGCGTCGGCACCCAGGTCGCGCAGGGGCAGACGATCGGGTACGTCGGGAACACCGGCAACTCGACCGGGCCGCACCTCCACTTCGAGGTGCGCGTGAACGGCTCGCCCGTCGACCCGCTCGGCTACCTCTAGCGCGGGCACCACCGCGCGGCTTGCCCTCGGGCCGCACCGCGCGTACCATCGAGACTGATTTAGTCGTGGCTAAACTCTCTCGCCGAACGCTGCTCGCAGGCGCCGCGCCGCTCGTCGCGGCCGGGCCGCTCGCGAAGCTGGCAGTCGCCGACGCGCAGGCGGTCGAGCGCTCCGCTGCCCATCTGGGACACGCCCATCGGCACGCCCTGGGGCATGCGGCGATGATCGGCGAGCAGGTGCCGGCGGTCGGCGGGCCGAACGACCTCGACGCGCTCCTGTACCCGCCGCAGGCGCTGCCGGCGGCGCCGGGCCGCGTTCGCGAGTACACGCTGACGGCGATCGACAAGGAGCTCGAGATCGCCCCGGGCGTCTACTTCCCCGCCTGGACCTACAACGGGACGGTGCCGGGGCCGGTGATCCGCGCGACCGAGGGCGACCGGCTCCGCGTCCGGTTCGTGAACGGCGGCTCGCACCCGCACACGATCCACTTCCACGGCGTCCACCCGGCGAACCAGGACGGCGTGTTCGAGGTCGTCGAGACCGGCGGGGAGCTGACGTACGAGTTCGAGGCGCGGCCTGCGGGCTTCCACGTCTACCACTGCCACGCGACGCCGCTGAAGAAGCACATCCACAAGGGGCTCTACGGCGCGTTCATCGTCGACCCGGCCGAGCCGCGCCCGCCGGCGCAGGAGCTCGTGCTGGTGATGAACGGCTACGACACCGACGCGGACGGCGGCAACAACTTCTACACCGTCAACGGGCGGAGCTTCTACTACGCGAGGTACCCGATCGTCGTGCGGCGGTCGCGGCTCGTCCGCGTGTACCTCGCCAACCTGACCGAGTTCGACCTCCTGAACTCGTTCCACCTGCACGCCGACTTCTTCCGCTACCAGCCCACGGGGACGGGCGACACCTGGGAGTACACGGACACCGTGATGCAGTGCCAGGGACAGCGCGGCATCCTCGAGATCGAGTTCGCCCACCTCGGGCTGCACATGTTCCACGCGCACCAGTCCGAGTTCACCGAGCTCGGGTGGATGGGCTACTTCAACGTCGTGGAATGACGGAGGCGCGCGCGGAGCGGCTCGACGGCGGCCTCGGGTGGCGGCTCTGGGCCCTCGGGCCGGTGGTGCTGCTCGCGCTCGTGGTCGGCGCCTTCGTCTCGACCGGCTCCTCGCTCGTCGACCTCGTCGGCGAGAACCCGCCGCCCGCGGACGAGTTCGACGTCCGCCGGGTGGAGCTGCGCCCGGGCGAGATCCGCGTCCGCGTCACGAATCCCCAGCGCGAGGATCTCACCGTCGCCTCCGTCGCCGTGGACGACGCCATCGTCCCCTTCACGCTCGACGGGCCGGCGACGCTCGGGCGCCTGCGGTCGACGACGGTCGTCGTCCCGTACGACTGGGTCGAGGGCGACCCGCTCGCGATCGGCGTCACGAGCTCGACGGGAATCGAGACGGTGGAGGAGCTGGCCGCGGCGGTCGAGACGCCGCGACCGTCCGCGCGCGGCTTCCTCGGCTACGGGATCATCGGCTTCCTCGTCGGCGTCGTGCCGGTCGCGCTCGGCCTGCTCTGGCTGCCCTCGCTGCGGCGCGTCGACGAGCGCTGGCTGGCGGCGTTCATGGCCCTCACCGCCGGCCTGCTCGCGTTCCTCGCCGTCGAGGCGCTCGCGGAGGCGTTCGAGGCGCAGGCGGCCCTGCCCGGCGGGCTCGGAGGCTCCGGGCTCGTGCTGCTTGGCGTCGCCCTCAGCTACCTCACGATGACGTTCCTCTCGGGCCGGGTCGCCGGAGCGGCCGGGGCGACGGGCGCCGGGCTCGCGCTGCTGGTCGCGCTCGGGATCGGCCTCCACAACCTCGGCGAGGGCCTGGCGATCGGTACGTCGTTCGCGTTCGGGCAGCTAACGCTGGGGACGTTCCTCATCGTGGGGTTCATGATCCACAACGTCACCGAGGGCCTCGGCATCGCCGCGCCGATCGCCGAGGGAAAGGGGCGGCCGTCGATCGCGCGCCTTGCCGGCCTCGTCGCGCTGGCCGGCGCGCCCGCGATCCTCGGCACGTGGATCGGCGGCTACGCGGCCAACGATCTGCTCGCCGTGCTGTTCTTCGCGGCGGCGGCGGGCGCCGCGCTGGAGGTCGTGGTCGAGGTCGGCCGCTTCGTCGCGCGCCGCGCGCCCGGCGGCCTCGCGTCCGGCCACGTGCTCGGCGGGTTCCTGGCCGGGATCGCCGTGATGTACGTGACCGGCGTGCTCGCGGGCTGACGTGAGGCACCGGCCGCGACGACCCGCGCAGCCGGGCGTACCCGTTCGGGCCGGTCGCCCGTTTCCCCTTTGCAAGGAGGAAACGCGGCCGTCTGGCGGCGCGCCCGCCTTTCCTCGGCAAAGTCGTCTCCCGACGACGCCGGCCGCTCCTCCGGGGGCGGCCGGTGCTACGTGGGGCCGGGGCGCATCACGTGGAGATCGGGAAGGCTCCGCCAGCGCTCGTCGAGGTCGAACCCGTAGCCGACGAACAGCTCGTCCGGCACGGTGAACCCGACGTACCGCACCGGCAGGTCCTCGACGAGCCTTCGGTACGGCCGGTCGAGGAGCGTCGCCGCGGCGAGCGAGGCCGGCCCCCGCAGGTCGAGCGAGCGGACGAGGTAGTTGAGCGTCAGGCCCGTGTCGATGACGTCCTCGACGACCACGACGTGCCGCCCGGCGATCTCCGTGTCGAGGTCCTTGAGGAACCGGATGCCGGAGTGCCCGCCGGTCTCGACCGTCGCGCCGTAGCCGGCGAGCTCGACGAAGTCGATCTCGTGCGGGATCGGGGTGGCCCGCGAGAGGTCGGCGAGGAAGACCACGCTCGCCTTCAGCGCCGCGACGAGCAGCGGCTCGCGACCGGCGTAGTCGCGGGCGACCTCGGCGCCGAGCTCGCGCACGCGCGCCCCGAGCTCCTCGGCGGCGAGGTAGACCTCCCCGATCCGCGGATCGACCCTCAGGACGCGAGCTTCAGGCCGTATCGCTGCGCGAGGCGCTCGATGTCGCGCCGGTAGAAGAGCTTCACCCGGAGCCCGGGATGGAGCTGCCGCAGCTTCCGCAGCTTGCGGTTCTTGCGCGTGACGAGCGACTGCTTCATCACCGTGATCTCCAGGTACAGGTCCTGCTCGGGCAGGTAGAAGTCGGGCGTGAACGCCTCGGTGACGCGCCCCTGCTCGTCCCGCTCGAGCACGAACGTGCGGGGCTCGTAGTCCCACGGGACGCCGTGGTAGTCGAGGATCTTCGCGCACTCGAGCTCGACCTCGTGAGCGAAGCGCGGTGGTGATTTCCCCACAAATGCCTGGAAATCAGGGGTTTCCGAAGGCAACGTCAGCAGCGTAGCAGCCGTTCCGGACGGTGACCCGCGGGGCCGTAGACTTCGACGCGCATGGCCGCCGCCCGCGACGAGACGTTCGTCATCGCCCAGCTGTCCGACCTCCACTGTGGTGGGCCGTACTTCGTGCCGAACCTGCTCGAGCGTGCGATCGCCGAGGTCAACGACCTCGAGCCGGACGTGGTCATCTGCAGCGGCGACCTCACGACGTTCGGGTTCAAGGAGGAGTACGCGGAGGCGAAGCGCTACCTCGACCGCCTCAGCTGCGACGACGTGGTCGTGATCCCGGGCAACCACGACTCGCGCAACGTCGGGTACGTGCACTTCGAGCGCCTGTTCGGCGAGCGGAGCTCGGTCGTGCGGGTCGACGGCGTCACCATCGTCGCGATCGACTCGACCGAGCCCGACCTCGACCACGGCGTGATCGGGCGCGGGCGCTACCCGTGGATCGAGCAGGAGTTCGCCTCGGATGCGCGGCTCCGTGTCTTCGTCATGCACCACCACCTGCTCCCGGTGCCGGGCACCGGCCGTGAGCGGAACGTCGTCTACGACGCGGGGGACGCGATCGAGTGCCTGCAGCGCGCCGGCGTCGACCTCGTCCTCTGCGGCCACAAGCACGTGCCGTACGCGTGGCGCCTGGAGGATCTCTTCATCGTCAACGCCGGCACCGTCTCGACCCTGCGCCTGAGGGGCAACGTCCGGCCCTGCTACAACGTGATCGAGGTCACGGGCAGCCACGTGACCGTGTGGCGGCGGCATCCGTTCCACGGGCAGGAGCGGATCATCCAGTTCTCGACCGAGACGCGCGCCTACGAGAAGTACACGGCGCGGATCGAGGGCGAGGTGACGTCCTGGTGACCGCGAGGTGCCTGGCCCTCGTCGACGGGGAGCACTACGCACCCGTCGTCCGCGACGCGCTGGCCGGGCTGCCGTACGACGTCGTCGCGGCCGTGATGCTCGGGGGGACGGAGAAGTTGCGCGGCGGGGAGGAGTACGGGGTGCCGCTCGAGGACGACCTCGACGCGGCGCTCGCCACCCGCGCACCAGACCTCGTCTTCGATCTCTCGGACGAGCCGGTGGTCGGGCCGCGTGAGCGCATGCGGCTCGCGAGCCGCGTGCTCGCCGCGGGGATCCCGTACGTGGGGCCGGACTTCCGCTTCGACCCGCCGGCGCTCGAGCCGTTCGAGCTGCCGTCGCTCTCCATCGTCGGGACCGGCAAGCGGGTCGGCAAGACCGCCGTGTCGATCCACGCTGCGAGGCTGCTCGCGGACGACCTCGACATCGTCGTGGTGGCGATGGGTCGCGGCGGCCCGCCGGAGCCGCTGCTCGCGGAGGCGCCACCGTCGAACGATGAGCTGCTGGAGCTCTCGCGATCGGGTGGGCACGCGGCCTCCGACTACCTGGAGGACGCGGCGCTCGCCGGCGTCGTCACCGTCGGCTGCCGCCGCGCCGGCGGCGGGCTCGCGGGCGCGGTCGGGGCCTCGAACGTGTCCGAGGGCGCGCGTCTCGCAGCCGAGCGGCGGCCCGACCTCGTCGTGTTCGAGGGGAGCGGCGCCGCCCTCCCGCCGGTCGCGACGAGCCGGCGCCTCCTGGTCGCGAACGCGTCGCAGCCGCCCGACCTGGTGACCGGGTACCTGAACGCCTACCGGATCCTCGTCTCGGACCTCGTCGTGCTGACGATGGCGGAGGACGGCGTCCCCCACCGCGAGCTCGCCGCGGCAGTGCGCGAGGTGAAGGGTGTTCCCGTGGTGGCCTGCACGCTGCGGCCGCGGCCGGTCGTCCCCGTCGACGGCCGCCGCGTCGCCTTCTTCTCGACCGCGCCGGAGGGTTCCATCGGACGTCTCGCCGACCACCTGCGTGACGCGCACGGCGCTGCCATCGTGCTCGCGTCTCCGCACCTCGCCCGCCGCGACGCCCTCCGCGCCGACCTCGAGCGTGCCGGCGACGCGGAGGCGTACGTCGTGGAGCTGAAGGCCGCCGCGGTCGACGTCGTGGCCGAAGCGGCTGCGGAGCGGGGAATCGAGCTCGTCCTCGCCGACGCGGAGCTCGTTCCGGTGGCGGGAGACGTCGACGGCGAGCTGCGGGCGCTCGCGGCTGCCGCCCGAGACGAGGTGCCGGTGGCGTGAGCCAGCCGCGCCGCCGCGATCCGCTGCCGCTCGGCGGCGACCAGGGGCTTCCCTACTCGAAGGGCGTGATGGCGCACGCGCTCATCGCCGCGGGGCTGACGCCGCTCCCCGCCTACGAGCTCGCGCACCGGATCGAGGCCGACCTCCGCTCGCGCGGCGTCGAGACCACCGACCTGGAGCGCGTGCACGAGCTCGCGGTGGAGACGCTCGGGCTCGACTCTGCGGCCGTCGTCGTCGGGCGGCTGCGCCGCTTCCAGCACCTGCGCGAGCTCGACGCGCCGATCCTCGTGCTCGTCGGCGGCGCCACGGGAACGGGGAAGTCGACGGTCGCCACCGAGATCGCGCACCGGCTCGGGATCACGCGCGTGACCTCCACCGACTTCGTGCGCCAGACGATGCGCGCGTACTTCTCACCGGAGTTCATGCCCTCGGTCCACTACTCGAGCTTCGAGGCGGGGGAGGCGCTGCCGGAGGCGGAACGAGAGGCCGGCGACCCGCTGATGATCGGCTTCGTCGACCAGACGCGGCACGTCCTGGTCGGCGTCGAGGCGGCGATCGAGCGCGCGCGCCACGAGGGCTGGTCGATGGTGCTCGAGGGCGTGCATCTCGTCCCAGGGATGCTCCAGCCGCCGCCACCGGAGGCGGTCTTCGTCCACGTCATCGTCGCGATCGACGACGAGTCGCTGCACGCCGAGCACTTCACGATCCGCGATGCGGCCACCGGCGGCACGCGGCCGCTGGAGAAGTACCTCGACCGGCTGGGCGACATCCGCCACCTGCAGGACTTCATCGTCGAGCAGGCGGAGAAGGCGGGGGTGCCCGTGATCCAGAATGGGAACATCGAGCTGGCGATCGCAGCGGTGATGGAGCTCGTGTTCGAGCGTGCGGAGGCGTTGACGGCGGTGGCGCGGTGACCGAGGCCACGGACGCGGCCGCGGCGGCGCCTCCCGGCGTGGAGCGCGCCGTGGGCTGCCGCTGCGTCACGTACGCCCGCGCCACCGAGCGCGCCGCCCTCGCGGGGGCCCGCTGGCTGGGGCGGGCCGACCAGGAGGCCGCGGAGGAGGCGGCGTTCGAGGGCATGGCCGCAGCGCTGGAGGGGTTCGAGATCCAGGGCAACGTCGTCATCGGCGCCGACGAGGGTCGGCTCGCCGTCGGCAGCGAGGTCGGTGCGGGCGGCGACCCGGTCGACCTCGCCCTCGATCCGCTCGAGGGGCGCGGCGTCGTCGCGCGCGGGGGGCACGGCGCGATGTCGATCATCGCCGTCGCGGAGCGCGGCTCCCTGCTCGCACTGCCCCAGATGTACATGCGCAAGATGGCCGTCGGCCCGCGCGCCCAGGGCAAGATCGACATCCTCCGCCCGGTCGGCGAGAACCTGCGCGCGGTCGCCGAGGCGTTCGGCCGGCAGGTCGGCGACATCACCACGATCGTGCTCGACCGGCCGCGTCACCACGACCTCGTCGAGGACATGCGGGCCGCGGGCGCTCGGATCAAGCTGATCCAGGACGGCACCGTGACGGCGTCGATCTCGGCCGCGATCCGCGGCACGAACGACCACCTCGCGATCGGGATCGGCGGGACGCGGCAGGCCGTGATGTCGGCGGCGGCGCTCCGCTGCCTCGGCGGTGAGCTGCAGGCGCAGCTGTGGCCCACGACCCGCCGCGAGATCGCCGCCGCCAACGAAGCGGGGATCGAGGACGTCGAGCGCGTCTTCATGACCGAGGACCTCGCCCCCGGGGAGATCATCTTCGTCGCCACTGGGGTCTCGAACGGCGACCTGCTCCGCGGCGTCCGCTTCTACGCCGACAGCGCGCGGACGCACTCGCTCGTGATGTGCACCCGCTGCAACTGGGTGCGCTTCGTCGACGGGCACCACTACTTCACGCGCGAGCGTCGCGAAGAAGTTCGACTCCTCGGCTGACAGCGGCACCGCGGCCACCGGCTCGCGCCTCCAGCGGCGCCTGGCACCGTAAGCTCACAGTGCCTGGCACCGCTCTCGGAGGTGTACGGTCGTCCGGGCGTGCACGGCTTGATCTTTCACGCGTTCCGGTCATTCCTCGCCAGCGGGTTCGGACGCGAGACGGACGACATCTG
>DATHTC010000419.1:0-2052 GCA_035463735.1 Gaiellaceae bacterium
GGCTCCACCGGCGCGTCGTCGGCCAGGACACCGCCGTCGAGGCCGTGTCCAACGCGCTCCGCCGGGCGCGGTCCGGCTTGCAGGACCCGAACCGGCCCATCGGGTCGTTCGTCTTCCTCGGCCCGACGGGCGTCGGCAAGACCGAGCTCGCCCGCGCGCTCGCCGAGTTCATGTTCGACGACGAGCGGGCGATGGTGCGGCTCGACATGTCCGAGTACCAGGAGCGGCACACGGTCGCGCGGCTCGTCGGAGCCCCGCCCGGCTACGTCGGGTACGAGGAGGGCGGGCAGCTCACCGAGGCCGTGCGCCGGCGCCCGTACAGCGTCGTCCTCCTCGACGAGGTCGAGAAGGCGCACGGCGAGGTCTTCGACGTGCTGCTGCAGATCCTCGACGACGGCCGGCTCACGGACGGCCACGGCCGCACCGTCGACTTCCGCAACACCGTGATCATCATGACCTCGAACATCCGCACCGCCGAGGAGCTGCGCGACCGCTTCCGCCCGGAGTTCCTCAACCGGATCGACGAGATCGTCCGCTTCGAGCCGCTCACGCGCGACCAGATCGGCGCGATCGTCGAGCTCCAGCTGGGGCGACTGCGGGAGCGGCTCGCCGAGCGCGGCATCTCGCTCGAGCTCACGGACGAGGCCAAGGCGCACCTCGCCGAGGCGGGCTGGGACCCGGCCTACGGGGCCCGGCCGCTGAAGCGTGCGATCCAGCGGCTCGTCGAGAACCCGCTCGCGCTGCGGCTGCTCGAGGGCGAGCTCGGCGACGGGGACACGGTGCGGGTCGACGTGCGCGACGGCGAGCTCGCCTTCGCGCGGGCCGAGGTCGCCGCGCCGGCCGCGGCCTGACGCAGGCTCGTATTCGCCGCGCCGTCCTGGCACCATCGACGGCGGGAAGATGGCGGTCGACATTCTCGGCAGGGAGGAGGAGCTGGCCTCGCTCCTGGCCTTCCTCGACCGGGCGCGCGACGGGGCGGGCGCCCTCGTGCTCGAGGGCCAGGCCGGGATCGGCAAGAGCACGCTCTGGCTCGCGGGCGTCGAGGCGGCGCGGGAGCGTTCGCTCCGCGTCCTCTCGACGCGGCCGGCCGAGGCGGAGCGCGAGCTCGGCTACGCGGGCCTCGGCGACTTGCTCGCCGACGTGCTCGAGGACGCCCTCCCCGCATTGTCGACGCCCCGGCGGCGCGCCCTCGAGGCGGCCCTCCTGCTCGAGGACCCCGTGGGCGGCCGCGCCGACGCGCGCGCGGTGGCGGTGGCCGTGCAGGACGCGTTGCGCGCCCTCGCCGAGCCGGCGCCCGTGGTGGTCGCCGTCGACGACGTGCAGTGGCTCGACGCCTCCTCGGCCGCGGCCCTCGCCTTCGCCCTGCGGCGCCTCGAGGCGAGCTCCGTGCGTGTCCTGCTCGCGCACCGCGCCGGCACCGTCCGCACGCCGGTCGAGGACGCGCTGCCGGGGACGGAGCGGGTCGCGGTCGGGCCGCTCAGCGTGGGGGCGGTGCAGGGCCTGCTCAAGGCGCACCTCGACCGTGCCTTTCCGCGTCCGGTGCTCCGGCGCCTGCACGAGGTCTCCGGCGGGAACCCGTTCTACGCGCTCGAGCTCGGCCGCGCGCTCGTGCGCGAGGGCGTGCCGGCCGAGCCGTCGGCGCCGCTGCGCGTCCCGGAGACGCTCGAGCGCCTCGTCGGCGACCGCCTGCGTGCGCTCCCGGAGGAGACGGGCGCCGCGCTGCTCGTGGTGGCCGCCGTCGGCGCGCCCGGCCTCGGCCTGCTCGACGCGCTCGGGGTCGACCCGCATGCCCTGGAGGCCGCGGTCGCCGCGGAGGTCGTAGAGCACGCCGACGGCGAGGTGCGCTTCACGCACCCGCTGCTCGCCTCGGCCGTCTACGCGCGGGCCTCGGCGGCCGAGCGGCGGCGCGTCCACGCGCGCATCGCCGCGGTCGTGGCCGAGCCGGTGGCGCATGCGAGCCATCTCGCGCGGTCGCTCGACGCGCCTGACGCCGCCGCGGCCGCCCGTCTCGAGGAGGCCGCGGCGCTCGCCCGCGACCGCGGCGCCCCTGCG
>DATHTC010000420.1:0-2825 GCA_035463735.1 Gaiellaceae bacterium
AGCGGCGAGGAGGAGCTGGAGGCGGCGCGGACGATGTTCGCGGCGCGAGGCGAGGTCGAGTCCGCCGCCGAGGCCGAGATCGCCCTCGCGCTGCTCGCGTGGCACCGCGGCACCGTCTCCCGCACGCTCGAGCACGTCGAACGCGCCGCGACCCTCGTCGAGGAGCAGCCGCCGTCGCCGGGGAAGGCGCGCGCGCTCGCCGCCGTCTCGCGCTACCGCATGCTCGGGAACAGGAACGTCGAGGCAATCGCCGCCGGCCGCCAGGCGCTGGCGATGGCCGAACAGCTCGGCCTGCACGAGCTCGCCGCGCACGCGCTGAACAACATCGGCACGGCACGCGTGGCAGCGGGCGACGACCGCGGCATCGCGGACCTCGAACGGTCGATCGAGATCGCCGAGGAGATCGGGTCGATCGAGGCGTCGCGCGGCTACATCAACCTCGCGTCCGTGATCGGCATGCGCGGCGACCTGAGACGGTCGAACGAGCTCCACCGGCGTGGGCTCGAGTCCGCGGCACGGTTCGGCGAGGCGGTCAGCCTCCGCTTCATGCGCGCGGAGCTGCTGACGGACGCGTGCCTCCTCGGCGACTGGGACGTCCTGCCCGAGCTCGACGCCTACATCCGCGAGGTGGAGGAGGGGCTCCCGTACTACATGGAGGGCGCGGTGCGGATCGGCAGGGCAGTGATCCGGCTCGCGCGGGGAGACGCTGCCGGCGCCCTCGCCGACGCGCGGCGCGCGCTCGAGCAGGCAGACGAGACGCGGGAGCCGCAGAGCACGCTGCCGACGCTGTCGGTGGCGGCGTTCGTCTATGCGGTCCTGGGCGACGAACGCAAGGCGGACCGCTTCCTCGACCGACTTGCGGCCGAGGGCGGCGCATTGGAGTTCTACTGGGCCTTTCCGGCCACGTTCGCGTTCGAGCTGCGCGGTCGCGCGGACGAGCTCCCTGGACTTCTCGGCAGCAGCGTGCTCTGGAGCCGCTGGCTCGATGCTTCCCGCCTCTACGCCAACGGGCGCCGCATCGAGGCCGCCGACGTTCTTCGCGAGGCCGGGGCGGGCTTCCACGAGGCGTACGCGCGCCTCCGCGCGGCCGAGCTGCTCGTCGCCGACAGCCGCCGGGCTGAGGCCGACGACCAGCTCCGCCGGGCGCTCGCGTTCTTCCGCGGCGTGGGCGCGACGCGCTTCGTGCGCGCCGGCGAGCGGCTGCTCGCGGCCTCCGCCTGAGAGGGCGGGAACCGGGCCGCAGGCCGCCGCAGAGCCGCGCTCTTCGCGCAGCACCGCGGCGGCCCCGCCCTGTCAGTGGTGGATGTCTCGTGTCGTCTCGCCCTCCCTCTCCTCGTCGGGGTCGGCAGCCGAACGGGGGTCGTGCCGCCGCGCCGGGCCCGGGCCGGGCCGGCGGCGTCTCCGAACGCTCGTCGCCGTGTCATCGGTCGGGCGCCTCGCCGAGGCTCCTGGCACGCCGCCGCGGACCGGCCGGTAGGCGGCCGTTCCGGCGGGTGCGTGCCTGTGGAGCTCTCGGTTCAGCGTTCCTCCCTCACGCGCCTAGAACCAGGAGAAGCGGATCCGAATCCGGTTGGACTGGTCCGCCATCAGCTCCTGGACGCTCGACTGGCTCACGGACGCCCAGTTCGACACCGCGGCCGAGCTGGTCGCCGTGCCTCCCGTCGCCGTAGCGGGGCCGCCCGCGGCGTTGCCGCCGTTGGCCGGCCCGCCGTTGGCGCTGGCGTCCCCGGTTCCGGACGCGTTTCCGCTTGCGTCGGCGAGTGCGGAGCCGCCGTAGTTGGCGTTCGCGCCGCCGTTCCCGCCCGCGCTCATCGCGTCGTTGTCGCCACCGAACGTGTCGGCGCTGCCGCCGGCCGCGTTCCCCGACATCGCTGCCGAGTCGGCCGAGCCGCCGTTCCCGCCGTCACCCGTCCAGCCGCCGTACAGGCTGGTGCTGGCGGGCCCGCTCGTGGCCGCCCCGCCGGTCGCCGCGCCGGTGGAGCCGGAGTTGGAGGCGCTGGTGGAGCCGGTCGTGCCCCCGTCGCCGCTCATCGAGTCGGCCCAGGAGCTCGCCGGCGCGCTGCCGCCGTCGCCGCCGGTCGAGTTCGCCGACGACGAGCCGCTGCCACCGTCGCCGCTGTTCTCGTTGGAGTTGTCGCCACCGCTCGCCGTGGCGCTGGGGTTGGCGGTGCTGCTGCCGCCGGCCCCCGTCGTGGTCGTGCAGTCGCCGCCGGCACCGATCCCGGCGTTCGCCGAGCCGTTGCAGTTGCCGTTGGCATCTCCGGCGTCACCGCCGGACGAGGACGAGCCGGACGAGGCTCCCGCCCCGCTGTCCGCGTCCTGGTCGGCCTCGGCGTCGCCGCCGTCGGCGTCGCTGTCCGAGCGGGCGTTGCCGCCGCTCGCGTCGCCGCCGTCGGCG
The DNA here is from genome assembly GCA_035463735.1 of Gaiellaceae bacterium. GTDB lineage: Bacteria > Actinomycetota > Thermoleophilia > Gaiellales > Gaiellaceae > DATHTC01. The sequence continues at coordinate 2,399 of DATHTC010000420.1, forward strand.
GGAGCGATCGCCTCGCTGTCGCCGCCGTTGGCGTTGCCGGAGTCGCCGTCGTTCTCGACGTCGATGTCACCGGACTCGGCGTCGCCGCCCTCGGCCTCCGAGGACGAGCACGCCACGCAGCCGGCGTTCGCTCCGTCGCCGCCGCGGCCGCCGTCGGCGCTGCCGCCGCTCGACGACGCGGACGACGACGCCGCGCCGCCGGTGTTCCCCGACGAGCTCGTGTCGCCGCTCGACGAGGCCGACGACCCGCCGCCGTTGGCGTTCGCGGTCTGGTTGGCGTCTCCGCCTGTCGCTCCTGCCGCCCCTCCGATACCTCCGGAGTTGGCGTAGCCGCCGGAGGACGAGCCTCCGTCGGCCGAGCCGCCGTCGCCGCCCTCGGCCTTCGCGTCCGCGCTGGCGCCGCTAATTGCGACGCCATCCTGCTTCA
>DATHTC010000421.1:0-2873 GCA_035463735.1 Gaiellaceae bacterium
CCTTGATCGTCCGCAGCGTCCTCCTCGCGAGGCGAATCGCGTCGGAGGCAGCGCGGAGGTCGCCGGAGACGAGCGTCAGGTCGCTGGCCTCGATCGCGACGTCGGTGCCGGTACCGATCGCGAGCCCGAGGTCGGCCTGCGCGAGCGCGGGCGCGTCGTTCACGCCGTCGCCCACCATCGCCACGACCCTCCCCTCTCCCTGCAGTCGCCGCACCTCGGCCGCCTTGCCGTCCGGAAGCACCTCCGCGAGCACGCGCTCGATCCCCACCTCGGCCGCGACGCGACGCGCGGTCTGCTCCGCGTCGCCCGTGAGCAGCACCGGCTCGAGCCCGAGCCCGCGGAGCTGGCGGACCGCCTCCGCACTGGTCGGCTTGACGGTGTCGCGGACGACGAGCGTCGCACGCGCCTCACCGTCCCACAGCACGGTGATCGCGCCGTCGCGGCGGACGACCTCGACCTCGCGCCCCTCGACGACCCCGCGCACGCCGACGCCCGGGAGGTTGCGGAACCCCTCGACCGGCGGCAGCTCGCCGACTTCCGCGCGCGCCGCCGCCGCCACGGCCTGCGCGACCGGGTGCTCGCTCGCCGCCTCGACCGCGCCCGCGAGCCGGAGCACGTCGAGGGACAGGGCTCCGTTCAGCGGCTCGACGGAGACGAGCTCCATCCGTCCCTCGGTGACGGTGCCGGTCTTGTCGAGCACGACCGTGTCCACGCGCCGCGTCTGCTCGAGGACCTCCGGCCCCCTGATCAGGATGCCGAGCTGCGCCCCCCGGCCCGTGCCGACCATCAGCGCGGTGGGGGTGGCGAGGCCGAGCGCGCACGGGCAGGCGATGATGAGCACCGCCACGGCCGCGGCGAAGGCGAACTCCGCCGACTCGCCGGCCGCGAGCCAGCCGACGAGCGTCGCGGCCGCGATCGCGATCACGACGGGCACGAACACCGCCGACACGCGGTCCGCGAGCCGCTGCACCGGCGCCTTGCCCGCCTGCGCCTGCGCCACCAGCCGGCCGATCTGCGCGAGCGCGGTCTCGGCGCCCACACGGGTGGCTCGCACCACGAGGCGGCCGTAGGTGTTGATCGTCGCGCCCGCGATCTCCGCCCCCGGCTCGACCTCGACGGGAACCGACTCCCCCGTCAGCAGCGACTGGTCGAGCGCCGACGCCCCCTCCTCCACGACCCCGTCCGTGGCCACCTTCTCGCCCGGCCGGACGACGAAGCGGTCGCCGACCTGCAGCTCCTCGACCGGCACGAGCACCTCGGTGCCGCCGCGGACGACGCGCGCCTCCTTCGCCCCCAGCTCGACCAGCGCGCGCAACGCGGCCCCGGCCCGGCTCTTCGCCCGCGCCTCGAGCCAGCGGCCGAGCAGGATCAGCACGGTGACGACGGCGGCGACCTCGAGGTAGATCTCCTCCCCGCGCGCGCCGAGCGAGAGCTCGAAGTCCATGCGCATGCCCGGGTCACCCGCACCGAGGAAGAACAGCGCCACGACCGACCAGCCCCAGGCCGCGAGCGTGCCGACGGAGATGAGCGTGTCCATCGTCGCCGCGCCGTGGCGGAGGTTCACGAACGCGGCACGGTGGAAGGGCCAGCCGCCCCAGAGCACCACCGGCGTCGCGAGCTGGAGCGAGAGCCACTGCCAGTTGTCGAACTGGAGCGGCGGCACCATCGCGAGCAGGAGCACCGGCGCGGCGAGCACGGCCGACACGACGAACCGGCGGCGCAGCTCGTCGGCGGGGTCGCGCACGGCCGCCGGCGCGGCCGTGGGCGCGGCCGGCAGGAGGGCGTGGTAGCCGGCCTCCTCGACGGCGTCGAGGACGTCCTCGGGAGCCGCCTGCGCGGGGTCGAGCTCGACCGTTGCCGTCTCCGTGGCGAAGTTGACCGTGGCGGTGACGCCGTCGAGCCGGTTGAGCTTCTTCTCGACGCGGACGGCGCACGACGCGCACGTCATGCCCTCGATCGGCAGGTCGAGGCGGGTCGTCTCGGGGGCGGCCGCGGTCACGCCGCCTCGTAGCCGGCTTCCTCGATCGCAGCGCGCAGGGCGGCGTCGTCGAGCGCCTCGCCCGTGACGGTGACGCGCTTCGCGTCGAGGTCGACGACGACGTCGCGGACGCCCGCGACCGTCTCGACCTCCTGGCTGATCGCGGCCCGGCAGTGCGCGCAGCTGACGCCGGGGACGCTGTACGTGATCCTCTCCATGCCTCGAGTATACCCTATGGGGGTATGTCGCAACACCTAGGCCGAGGCGAGACGCGCCCGGGCCTCGTCGCCTGACACGGGCTCGTTGAAGAGCGGCGAGCCCGGCTGCTGCCGACGGCCGCCCTCGGCAAGCGACCCCGTGTCGACCGGCTCGAACCCGATCTCCTCGATCAGCCGGGCGACCACGGCCTTCGCCTCGGCGTCGTCCCCGGCGAGCGGGAGCGCAAGCCGCGGCTCCTCGAAGCCGCGCGACCCGAGGGGACGGAAGTTCATCGTGTTGAAGGCCTTCACGAGGCGGGCTCGCGGCATCAGCCTCAGCACCTCCTCGCTGGACGTGCTCGGCTCCACGTCCACCACGCCGCCCGGCCCGAAGGCGTTCGTCGCGTCGACCACGACCTTGGCCGCGAACAGGTCGCCGTCGGGGAGGCTCTCGCGACGGACCCACGGGAGCGCGAGGAGGACGACGTCGGCGACGGCCACCGCGTCCTCCACCGTCGCGGCGCGGGCGCTCGGCCCGAGCTCGGAGACGAGCCCTGCGAGCGAGTCGGGGCCGCGGGAGTTCGCGATCACGACGTCGTGGCCGGCGGCGGCGAACAGGCGGGCGGTCGTGGAGCCGATCATCCCGCTGCCGACGATCCCGATCCTCACGCTCGTTGCAACGAGCGCAGCCCGCGGCC
>DATHTC010000422.1:0-3384 GCA_035463735.1 Gaiellaceae bacterium
CAGCCGCGAGTGCTCCATGTCGGCCGCGAGCTCGGGATCCGTGACCGAGGCAGGGTCGACGTACGAGATCCGGGCCACGCGAGGAGGCTATCGGAGTGAGCGGGACGTACGACGTCGTCGTCGCGGGCGCGGGGCACAACAGCCTCGTCGCGGCCGCCTACCTGGCGAGGGCCGGATTCGAGGTCGCCGTGCTGGAGGAGCGCGCGGTCGTGGGCGGCAACACCGCGACGGAGGAGCTGACGCTGCCGGGTTTCCACCACGACTCGTGCTCGACGGCGCACAACCTCATCCAGGCGAGCCCGGCGCTGCGCGAGCTTCGGCTGGAGGAGGACTACGGGCTCGAGTACCTGCGGCCGGACCCGGTGGTCGTCGTCGCGGTGGGTGACGGCGAGACGGTGACGCAGTGGCGCGACCTCGACCGCACCTGCGAGGAGGTCGCGCGGTTCTCCGCCCGCGACGCCGAGGCGTTCCGGCGGATGCTGGCGGAGTACGACGCGGTGAAGGGCGTCTTCGGGGCGTACCGCAACAATCCGGTCGGCCGCGCGCCGCGCCCCGAGGAGGCGCTCGACGGCCGCTGGCGCCGGCGGCTCGCGCTCAGCGCCTGGGACGTGATCCGTACCGAGCTCGAGTCCGAGCACGTGCGCGCCTTCATGCTCTGGATGAGCGTCATGACCGCGCAGCCGGCCGACCGGCCGGGGACGGGGCCGCTCGCGTTCTCGCTCGTGTACGGCCGGCAGCAGCACAGCTGGACGCTCCCGCGCGGGGGCTCGGCAGCGCTTCCGCTCGCGCTCGCCCGCCTGATCGAGGACCACGGGGGCACGATCGCCACCGGCCGGAAGGTGACCGGCCTGGTGCTCGAGGGTGGCCGCTGCGCAGGGGTCGAGACGGCGGACGGCGAGCGCTGGACGGCGCGCCGCGCGGTGCTCTCGACCGTCCACGTGGCCCAGCTCGTCGAGCTGGCGCCCGCCGAGGCGTGGGGCGAGGAGCTCGCCGACCTGGTGGCGCACTGGCGGAGCGGCGTCTGCCTGTTCCCCGCCCACTACGCCACCACCGTCGCGCCGGCGTTCCGCGTCGGCGGCGGAGACGAGACCGTCGCGCCGGTTGCGGCCGGCGTGGCGCCGTCCGTCGACCGCATGCTCCGGCTCGGCTCCGACGTCGAGCGCGGGCTCGTGGCGACGGACGACCCGCCGCTGCTCGTCGTCTGCGCCACGGCCTCGGATCCCTCCCGGGCGCCCGCGACCGGCGGGCACGTGCTCAAGGTGATCGGCTTCCACCCGTACGCGCCCGGCGGCGACGCGTCGCGCTGGGACGAGCTGAAGGACGAGGTCGCGGCGGCGAACCTCGCCCAGCTGCGGCGATTCGCGCCGAACCTGACGGAGGACGCGATCCTCGCGGCGCTCGTGAAGAGCCCGCTCGACCTCGAGCGCCAGAACGCGCACAACTGGCACGGCAGCTGCCACGGCGGCGACATGAGCCCGGGCCAGTCGGGCGCGCTGCGGGCGCCTGTCCGGATGCCGATCCCGGGGCTCTACCAGACCGGCGCCACCACCCATCCGGGCGGCTCCGTCTCCGCGGCGCCGGGCCGGAACGCGGCGATCGTGCTGCTCGAGGACCTCGGCACGTCGCTCGAGGAGGTGGTGGCGCGTGCCTGACGCCCGCGTCCAGGCGGCGATCGACAACTGGGCGCCGCGCTTCGTCGCCAACGGCGTCGACTTCAACGACTTCCTGCACACGACTCGCGGCATCGAGGCCTGGGACGCGTGGCTCGACGCGTGGGTGGCCACCGGCGACGAGCACCGGGCGCTCGCCGAGGAGGCCGAGGCGGCCGGCAACGCGCGGACCGCAGGCGAGGCGTGGGTGCGCGCCGCGCTCGCCTACCACTTCGCCAAGTTCGTCTGGGTCGTGGACGCGGCCCGCAATCGCGCCGTCACCGAGCAGGCGCGCGACGCCCTCTACCGTGCCCACCGGCACCTCGACCCGGAGGCGGAGCGGCTCGAGGTCCCGTTCGAAGGCGCGACGCTCGTGGGCAACCTCCGCGGCCCGCGCGCCGCCCCGCTCGTGCTGCTCCTCCCGGGGCTCGACTCCACGAAGGAGGAGTTCTTCGGCTGGGAGGAGACGTTCCTCGCCCGCGGCCTCGCGACGTTCTCGCTCGACGGCCCCGGCCAGGGGGAGAGCGGCTTCGCGGTCCACATCCGGCCCGATTACGAGGCGGCCGTGACGGCGGCGCTCGACGCGCTCGCGTGGCCGCGCCCCGTCGGCGCTGCGGGCGTCAGCCTCGGCGGCTACTACGCCCCGCGGGCGGCCGCGCGCGAGCCGCGCCTCAGGGCCGTCGCGGGGGTCAGCGGGCCGTGGTGCTTCGGCGAGTGCTGGGAGGGCCTGCCGGGCCTCACGCGCGAGACGTTCCGCCACCACTCGGGCGCCGGCGACGACGAGGAGGCGCGTGCGAAGGCGAACGAGCTCGACCTCGGCCCGGTGATCGGCGGGCTGACGCAGCCGGCGCTGCTGGTGACGGGGAAGCTCGACCGGATCATCCCGTGGGAGCAGACGGAGCGGATCGCGCGCGAGGCGCCACGCGCCGAGTTCGTGCTGCTCGAGCACGGCAACCACGTCTGCAACAACCTCCCGTACCGGTGGCGCCCGCTCGTCGCCGACTGGCTGCGGACGGAGCTCGAGCGTGTGGGCTAGGTTCTCGGCCGCCGAGATGGCCCGCCGCCACGGGCTCGCCCGCGGGCTGATGGACGTGCACGAGCTCCGCGCGCTCGTCGTGTTCGGCAACTCCGGCGTCAGCCGCGGGAACATGGCGAACGCCTTCTGGCTCTCGAACCACCTCGACCTCCACCACTGCTACCTCGTCGTCCCGGCCGACCCCGGCGTCGAGACCGCGCTCTACACCGGCCTGACGAACCACGTGCCGAACGCGCGCGAGACGAGCGACGTCCCGCTCGTCGAGTGGGGCGGCTACGACCCCGCGGCGACGGTCGCCGGCCGGCTCGCCGCAATCGGGGTCGCGCGCGGGCGGGTCGGGCTCGTCGGGATCAACGCGACGTTCTCGATGGGGATGCCGTACGCCCACCACGCGCACCTGCGCGAGCGACTGCCGAACGTCGAGCTCGTCGACGTGACGCGGGCGTTCGCGCGGCTCCGCCTCGTGAAGTCGGAGGAGGAGGTCGAGTGGCTGCGCCGCGCGTCCGAGCTGACCGACGCGGCGATGCTCGCGGTCGCCGAGGCGGCGCGGCCGGGCGTGACGGAGGTCGAGCTGGTGGCGGCGGGCGAGGCGGCGTTCCGGCCGGCCGGCGGGACGCCGCGGATCATGTTCCTCCGGTCGATGCCGATGAACGAGCCCACCGGCTGCCTGCCGGCGCAGAACCCGTCGTTCCGGGAGCT
>DATHTC010000423.1:0-3133 GCA_035463735.1 Gaiellaceae bacterium
CGTCAGCGCCACGACGGCTTCGTAGCGGAAGGCTTCCGAATCGAGCGTGGCGCCGACCAGCTTCGTCAGGCGCTCCAAACAGCGCTCGCGTTCGCGGTCGCTCGCCACGCCTCAGCTTAAGCCCGAGCAAGAGGAGCCGCCAAGGATCCCAACTTCTTGGGATTGCCCACCCGCCGCGGTGCTCGCTCTAATGCGCCGACGCGCACCGACGGGAGAAGGCGGACGTGGGCCAATCAGCAGCGGCGGAGACGATCGCGACCGGAACGAGGGCCGGATTGGCTGGATGGCGGCGAGGAATCGCTTGGCTCTACGTCGCTGCCTCCTCTGCCGTCGCGGCCGGCGTGCTCCTGCAGGCCTTCTCGATCGCCGCCTACGTTCGCGGAGCGGGCGAGGACGCCCGCGACCTCCACGGGACCGGCGGCTTCATCACGCACAGCGTCGAGATCGTCGTCTTCTTGCTCGCGCTCGGAGCGTTCTGGGGCAAGTGGCGGCTCGTCGCCTTCGCGCTGCTCCTCCCGTTGATCGGGACGGCGCAGGTCATGCTGATCGGCGACACGGACGAGCCCGGCGGGTGGGTGAACGGGCTCCACGGGCTGCTTGCGCTCGTCGTGCTCGTGCTGGCTCTCGGTCTGGCCGAGGTCGGCAGGCGCTCGCTCAAGGGCGCCGCGACGTAGCGGCGCCTGCGGTTGGGTGGCAACGCGCCCCCAGCAGGCGTCGACGCCGGCGATCAGCGACGGCCTCCGGCGGGTACTGGTCGGGCGCGATGCCCACGATCGACCTCTACTGGCTGCCGCTCGGCGCCGGCGGCCACTCCGTGCGCCTCAACGGGCTCGTGTTCGAGGCGGTCGCGGCGCGCCTGCAGCACCGGGGCCGCGCCGACCTCTACCACTCCGCGCTCGAGGTCGACGTGCCCGAGGGACGGTTCGTGATCGAGCAGACGCCCGCATGGGGCGCGGGCGGCGAGCGAGGCGTGGTCGCCGAAGGCCCGGTCGGCATCCGCGCAGCCGGCCGCTTCCGCCTCTTCCGCTACGAGGTGCGCCGCTGGCGAAACGGCGTCATCCCAGACGCTGCCGAAGCGGTCGAGAGCCCGCAGCGCGTGAGCGACGACGCAGAACGTGCGCGGCGGCTGCTCGAGCTCGTGCCGAGGATGCCCACACCCGTGTGGGGCCGTGACGAGCTGCGTACCGGCGAGATGTGGAACTCCAACTCCTTCATCTCGTGGCTGCTCGCTCGGAGCGGCTTCGACGCGTCGGCGATTCAGCCGCCGGCCGGCGGGCGGGCGCCCGGCTGGCACGCCGGGGTGGTCGTCGCGCGCCGGCAACTCCACGAGGCCGGCGCCTGATCCGGCGGCACCGGCTTCGAGATCAACGTCGCGCGACTCTTCCGACGCAGGTAGGGCGAGCGGCACGGCCGCAGGGGCAGCTCGCGCGTCAGGATCTCCTCCCCTCGTCTCGGCGTGTGCCCGGCTGGACGCCTGCCGCGACGTCGGTGGTGCGGTCGGCCGGCGAGCAATGGAGATCCATAGGCCCGAGGATCACGAAGATGTGCCGCCGAGAGTCGGCTCTGCGCCGGCGCTCAGTGCACGTGCGTAGGATCAACCCTCGTCATGGAGGAGCTGTCCTCCGGCCTGTGGCACTGGCAGGCGCCGCATCCCGACTGGGAGCCGAGCGAGCCGTGGAATCAGAACGTCTCGTCGTACGCGGTCGACGACGGCGAGCGGCTGCTGCTCTTCGATCCGATCGCGCCGCCGGAGGCGATCCTCGAGCTGGCCGCGAAGCGCCACACGGCCATCGTGCTCACGGCGCCGTGGCACGAGCGCGACGCCCGGAGCCTCGTCGAGCGCCTCGGAGTGCCCGTGTACACGCCGACGCCAGACTCGGCACAGGAGCTCATGGACAAGTTCGGGATCAGCGCCGAGCAGGCCGGCGACGGCAGCCCCGACGTCGTCTGGCTGCTCAGGGAAGGAAAGGGCGAAGCGCGCATCTACTCGGCGGCCGGGGGAGCGCCCGAGGGGATCAAGGCGTTCCCGGGGCACAAGCGCAACGACGTCGTCCTCTGGATCGAGGCCAAGCGCGCCGTCGTCGCTGGCGACACGCTCGCGGACTTCGGCGACGGCCCCGCGATCAACGAGCGCTGGCTCGAGTACGAGCCCGTGACGCGGGAGCAGGTGGCGGAGGGATTGCGCCCGCTGCTCGAGCTCCCTGTCGAGCACCTGCTCGCGTCGCACGGCGGCCCGTTCGACCGGGCCGCCCTCGAGCGCGCGCTCACCTAACGCGAGAAAGCCGCGAAAGCCTTCCAGCCGAAGCCGAAGCGGACGCCGAATCACGCGCGCGGACTGAAAACATCGCGTCGCCTACACCTCGTCCGAGTCGAGCCGGTCACCGCGCGGGCCGACGAGCTGCCAGGTCTCAACGGGGCCCTTGCCTTTGACGTCGACGATCCCCAGCGGCTCGGTCTCGAACTCGTCGCGCAGAAGCTCCCACGTCGAGCGGGTGATCTGGATGCAGTCGGCGGTTCCGTGCGACTCCATCCTGCTCGCCATGTTGACGGTGTCGCCCCAGAGGTCGTAGAGGAATCGACGGCGTCCGATCACTCCGGCGACGACCGGCCCCGAGCTGATGCCGATGCGAAGGCGCAGGTCGTGCGCGGCGCCCTCGGGGATGCAGCTCTTCGCGCACCCGCCCATCTCGAGCGCGAGCCTCGCGAGCGCGTGCGCGTGATCCGGCCGCTGCCGCGGTACGCCCGCCGCGACCATGTAGCAGTCGCCGATCGTCTTGATCTTCTCGACGTCGTAGCGGTCGACGAGCTCGTCGAAGCTCGTGAAGAGCCGGTCGAGGACGCCGACAACCTCGCGTGCGTCGAGCCGGCTCGAGAGCGGCGTGAAGTCGACGACGTCCGCGAACAGGATGCTCACGTCCTCGAAGTGGTCGGCGATCGACTGCGGGCCCGCCTGCAGCCGTTGCGCGACGTCGGCCGGGAGGACGTTGAGCAGCAGCCCCTCCACGCGCGCCTGCGCGGCCTCCCGCCCACGCGCGAACGTCACCAGCAACAGCATCGCGACGAGCGAGACGAGGACGATGTTGAGCACGTCGAAGGTGCGGACGAAGGCGTCGGGCAGGTCGGCCGCGTCCGG
>DATHTC010000424.1:0-5249 GCA_035463735.1 Gaiellaceae bacterium
GCACGGGCGTGATCCCGAGCTGCTCGGCCTTGGCGAGGGCCGCGGCGTCCACGTCGAGGCCGACGACCTCGTTGCCGTCGAGGAAATGCCTCGTCAGAGCGCCGGAGCGGCACCCGAGGTCGAGCACGCGCTTCCCGCGCCCGATCGCCGCCTGGAAGACCGGGATCCGCTCGGGGACGAAGACGAAGTCGCCCTCGTCACGTCGCTCGCGATGGTGCTCTTCGTAGCGCTCGCGGAGGTCCGTCACGCCGAGCCGACGGCCGCCCCGTGCCCGAGCGCCTCGATCGTGCGCCGCAGGCCGTCCTCCAGCGCGATCTCCGGCAACCAGCCGAGGATCTGCTTCGCGCGCGTGATGTCCGGCTGGCGCACCTGCGGGTCGTCGACCGGGAGCGCCTCGTAGACGATCTCGCTCGACGAGCCCGTGAGGCGCAGGATGAGCTCGGCCAGCTCCAGCAGCGTCTTCTCGTCAGGGTTGCCGAGGTTCACCGGAAGGTGCTCGTCGGATTCCGCCAGGAGCACGATCCCGCGGATCAGGTCGTCCACGTAGCAGAAGCTCCTCGTCTGCGAGCCGTCGCCGAACACGGTGAGCGGCTTGCCGTCGACGGCCTGGCGGAGGAAGGTCGGGATCGCGCGACCGTCGTAGGCGCGCATCCGCGGGCCGTACGTGTTGAAGATGCGGACGATCGACGTGTTCACGCCCTGCTGGCGGCGGTACGCCATCGTCAGCGCCTCGGCATAGCGCTTCGCCTCGTCGTAGACCCCGCGAGGGCCGATCGGGTTCACGTTGCCCCAGTAGGTCTCCGGCTGCGGGTGCACCTGCGGATCCCCGTACACCTCCGAGGTCGAGGCGAGCAGGAACCGCGCCCGCTTCCACTTCGCCAGCCCCAACGCGTTGTGCGTCCCCTGCGAGCCGACCTTCAGCGTCAACAGCGGCAGGCGCAGATAGTCGATCGGGCTCGCCGGCGAGGCGAGGTGGTACACGTAGTCGACCGGCTCGTCGATCTCCAGGTGCCCGACCAGGTCGTGGTTGCGAAACACGAACTCCTCCTGGCGGAGGTGCTCGATGTTCTGCAGCGAGCCGGTCTCGAGGCTGTCCACGCAGATCACCCGCTCGCCCTGACCCAGCAGGAACTCGCAGAGGTGGGACCCGAGGAACCCGGCCCCGCCGGTGACGACGGAGGTGGGCATCGCGGCGATGCTACTCGCGGCTCCGGCCGCTCCGGGCCGATTCTTACGTTCTCCTTACCCCGGCCGGACGCGGCTCGCGCACGAGCGCGGGCCGTGCCAGCACGAGCAGGACGAGCAGCGCCGCGGCGAGCTCGACGACCGCCCAACCGACGTTCGGCGCAGGCCCGGCGATCGTGTAGCGATGGTGGAGACCACCCACGGCGATCGCCGCTGCACACACGACCGTCTCGCCGCGCCCCAGTACGGCGCCGCTGAGCAGCGTCCCGGCCGCGAGCGCAAGCGCGGGCGCGGCGAGACCGGCCAGGCGGGGCTCGTTGCTCGCGTTCGCGAGCGGGCCGAGCAGGAGCGGCTGGGCGACGACCGCCGCGGCCACGAGCAGCGGCCCCCAGGGCGGCGGCCCGCCGCGCCGAATCCAGGCGCCCGCGACGAGCGCGGCGGGCACGGCGATGCCCAGCACGACGAGGCCGACGTGCTCGCCGAAGTCGCGCGCACTCGTGAGGAAGCCCAGCACGGTGAGGTCGTCAACACCGGCGTCGCGCGGCTGGGAGAACGGATCCGAGAGGATGTGCAGCGCGACGTAGAGGCCCGCGGGCACGGCGACGAGGGCGGCGACGGCGATGCCGCGGCGGTCGCGCCACGCGGGGTGGAACGCCGCCCAGACCCCTGCCGCCGCCGCGACGGGGAGCGCCGTCTGGCGCCCGAGAGCCGCGACCGCGATCCCCAGTACGGCGACGGCGAGGCGCCCGCGGACGAAGCCGAGCAGCAGCACCGAGAGTCCGAGCACGAAGACGGCGTCGGAGAGCATCCCCGGCGCCGCGAGCAGGTAGTGGACGGGGTAGGCGCTCGCCGCGAAGGCCCCCAGGGCGAGCGCGTGGCCGCGGAGGTCGAGCTCGAGCGACGTCAGCGCCCGATGAAGCGCGAGCAGCGCGAGCGCGACGCACACGGCGGTCGCCGCGCGGTAGAGCGCGTGCAGGCCGATCCCGGTGATGTCGTGGAGGACGCCGACGAGCCAGTGCGCCGGGAACCGCTGCGCGTACGCCCGCAGCACGTCCGTGTCCGGCAGCCCGGGCGCGGCGCGGGCAATCAGCTCGTAGAACTGCGCGTCCGCCGCGAACTCGACGCGGATGCCCTCCTCCCACGACGGCCAGCGCTGGACGAGCACGACGAAGGCCGTCCAGGCGAGCAGGACACCTGCCGGACGACGCAGGGTCACCGGGCGTGCGACCGCGGCGGCGGGCGCAGGAGGAGCGCGAGCGTGACCGCCGCGGCGCCGAGCACCACCGCGAGCGAGGCGGCGTCGCCTTCGGGCCAGCCCGCGGGCTCCCAGCCGGCGAGCCGCGGCACGAGCGGGAGCGCGGGCACGAGCCACAGGGGCGAGAACCGCGGACGCGCGAGCGCGAGCGGCACGAGCAGCAGGACGAGGTAGTGGATCCACAGGATCGGCGTGAGCACGAGCGCGGCCGCGACAGCGGCCGTGAGGCTGCGGCGGTCGCGCTCGTCGGGGGGCATGGAGCGGTCGCGCGCGAGGCGGAACACGGCGACGAGGCAGAGCACGCCGAGCGCGACCGCGACGATCGCGGCCGCGGTCGAGCCGAGCCCCAGGGCCCGCCCGACGGCGACGCTCGAATAGGAGCGGTCGGCTTCGAGCTCGGAGAGCCGCCGCAGCAGGTCGGGGTAGTCGCCGAGCCCGTCGAGCCCGATCACGATCCAGGAGAGCAGCGCCGCCCCAGCTCCGGCCGCCACCGCCCCTGCGGCTGCGGCCAACCTCCGCGTGGCGACGAGCCAGGCGAGGACGGGCCAGACGAACAGTTTCAGCGCGACGGCGAGCCCGACGGCGAGGCCCGGCAGCGGAGGGCGGGGGTCACGGTACCGCCACGCGACCGCGAGGAGCAGCACGAGCAGCGGCCCGACGGTGCCCGCGCCGACGGCGTCCCGCGTGGCAGGGAAGAGGAGCGCGACGCCGTAGACCCACGGATCACGGACTTCGAGCAGCCAGAGAGCCCCGGCAACCGCCGCAATCCCGATCGCGACCCAGACGAACGTCGCGAGCGCGCTGGGAAGCACCGCGAGCGGGATCAGGACGAGCGCCAGGAGGGGCGGGTAGACGTAGTTCTGGTCGCCGGCGAGGGTTGCGACGTCGGGGAACGGACTGCGACCGCCGACGACGTCGTCGGCGGCGTCGAGGAAGACCATGAGGTCGTACGGCAGCGGCCCGGCACCCCATCCCGAGAGGGCGCGCCGCGCGTAGAGCACGACGAGCACGAGGCCGAGCCCCACGAGCGCCACGGCGGCGGCGATCTCCCTGGGGGTGCGCAGGGCGGCGGGCGCGCGGAGCGAGAGGGCGCGGCGGTCGACCATGGGAAGGCGCCACCCTACCGCCGCCCCGGGCTACAGCCGCGGACGCCCGGTGCCGATACAGAGGCCATGGAAGCGGCCCGCGACGAATGGCGTCCGCTCGGCGAGTTGCTGGTCGAGAAGGGCGTGATCTCGGCAGACGAGCTCGAGAACGCGCTCGATGAGCAGCGCCTGAGCGGGCTGCGGCTGGGCGAGATCCTGATCGCGCGCGGGTACGCGTCGCGCCCGGGGATCGCCGAGGCGCTCGCCCAGCAGCGAGGGCTCGTGCTCGAGCCGGAGCGCGGGTTCGGCACGGGGCTCCGCGACCAGCTCGAGCTCCGCCACCGCCAGCAGCGCGTGCACCTCGTCACGGACGAGGCTGAGGGCGAGGTCTCGACGCGGCTCGAGCGCTCGCTGGACCAGTCGCTGGTGGCCACGGCGGCCGCCCTCGGGGAGCGCGACGAGTCCGACCGCCTCCGGGCGGAGGTCGAGCGCCTGAACGCCGTCCTGGCCGGAGCCGAGGAGCGGCTCGCCGAGCTCGAGGCCGCGCTCGCCCGGCGCGAGGAGGACGACGCCACGCTCGAGTCGACGATCGCGCGGGCGCGCGAGCACGTCGCGGCGCGCCGCGAGCGGCTCCCGTCGCGCGCCTGACGACCGACTCCGCCTGCGACGACCGCCGCAGCTAGGCGAACCTTCAGCGGTACGCGTCGGCGCCCGGCGCCGCCCGCTCACACTCCCGCTGCGCGCAGGGCGGACAGAACACGACCGGGAGCGGCCACTCGTCGTGCTCGTCCTGGGCGAGGAACGCGAGCCACCGCTTCCCGTCCGCCGACCAGCAGTTGCAAGCGTCGCAGCGGAGCACCGCGGGAAGCTACCGCGTCTCCGGCGTTGCAAGGCGTCCGACCCGCGTCGTAGAGTCACGCCACCCGACGAAAGGACCCACGTGCCGACCTGGCTCTGGATCGTCATCATCGTGATCCTCGTGCTGGCCGTCCTCGGCTACTTCCGCCGGGGCCGCTAGCCCGCCGATCGCCCTCTCCCCCGCCAGGCGAGGCGCCGCCTCGCGGGCGCCGGACGTTCCGGCGGCTCCGTCCCCTCGAGGATCGCCGCCGGCACGTCGCGGACCAGCCAGCGCGCGAGCGGCTCGTCGCCGACGGCTGCCGCCGCGCGCGAGAGGCCGACCTCGCGGATCTCCGCCCCGTGCGCGTCGCTCGCGAGCAGGTGCGCCAGGCCACGCGCGAGCAGGACCCGCGCCGTTGCCGCGCTGCGGCGTCCGAGCCGTCCGTCGAGCGACGCCGCCGTGACCTGGACGAGGAGGCCGCGCTCGACGTGCGCGCGTAGGAGCTCCGGCTCGCCCTGCACCTCGAGGTTCCTCTCCGGGTGCGCGAGCACCGGGACGAAGCCGTGGAGCTGCAGCTGGAAGAGCCGTTCCGCGAGGTCGAGCGGCCAGCCGACGTAGGGCGCCTCCAGCAGCACGTGGCGACCGCCTCCGAGCGCGAACCGGGCGAGGTCGTCCTGGGAGAGACGCGGCAGCCGGTCGAGCGCGATCTCGCCGCCCGCGACGACCCGGATCGGGAGCCCTGCGTCCGCGACCGCCTGCCGTACGTCGGCGAGCCCGCGCTCGAGCACCGCGGGCGTCGTCGGGTAGTCGTCCCGCACGTGCGGCGTCGCCGCCACGACCTCGACGCCGTCGACCGCGGCCCCGCGCAGGATCTCGAGCGCATCCT
>DATHTC010000425.1:0-3014 GCA_035463735.1 Gaiellaceae bacterium
CGAGCTCCGGGGGCGTGACGTCGAACAGCGTCGCCGCCTCCTCGTCGAGCGGCGTCGCCGCCGGGTCGGCGGGCACGAGCTTCAGCGCCTCGGCCGCGACCACGAACGGCACCCCCACGCGCTCCGCCTCCTCTGCCAGCGGCAGCGTCCCGATCTTGTTGCACACGCTGCCGTCGCGGAACACGGTGTCGGCGCCGACGAGGACGAGCGTGCAACGCTCGACGGCGGCCACGGCCTCCTCGTCCGGGACGAGCTCGACGGGGAGCCCGGCCGCGCCCAGCTCCTCCGCGAAGCCCCGGCCTTCCTCGAGCGGCGACGAGACGGTGCACAGCACGAGCTCGGGCGGCGTCCGCAGCAGCGCCTCCCGCACCGTGGCGGAGGCCGAGTGGGTGAGCACGAAGGCGTTCTCGAGCCGGGGTCGCAGCTGGATCGCGATCGACGCGGACGCGCGCTCGCGGGCGGACACGAGCCCGTTCCCCTCCTCGGCGACGAGCCGCGCGAGCTCCTCCGGCGGCAGGTGAGCGTAGGTCTGGGCGGCGCCGAGGAGCCGGCCGAGCGCCGAGCGGACGGCGCCGACCTCCGGGCGGCTCGACGAGAGCTCGCGCCCCGCCGCGGCGAGCCGCTCGAGCAGCGCCTCCCCGGACTCCGCCTCGAGCTGTGCCTCCTCGACGACCGCCTCCACGGCACGCCGCGCCATCCAGCTCGCGCCGTGCCGGCGGTCGGCGCGAAGCTCGTAGACCCGCTCGGCGAGCGACCCCGCCATCACGGCATTCTCGCACAGAGCTCCGACACCCTCGGCACGTTCCCGTCACAGCCCGCGTGGCAGGCTGGGAATCCCGCCCGCGATTCGGCCGCCCGCCGTGACATTTCCGTGACGGTGCCAGGCACTGTAAAGACGCGTCGGCGGTGCCAGGCACGATGAACGGGCCGCCGGCGCCTGGCGGCGGGACCACGCGGCGCGCCCGGCGTCGCGGCGAGGCGCCGTGACACTTCCGTGACGGTGCCAGGCACCGTACAGGGCCGCTCACGGTGCCAGGCACCGTAAAGGCGTCCACGTGCCGACGCGCAGCGGGAGGCGGCGCGGCCTTCCGGGACGGACCGCATCGGCGGTAGCCTCCATCCCGTGGCCGAGGCACCGACGCACGCCGCTCCCGCCGTGGAGGGCGCTCCAGCGGCGGACGCCGACGCCACGCCGCACATCTCGCTCGTCGTCACGCTCTACGACGAGGCCGCGACCGTCGACGAGCTCGTCCGCCGCGCGACGGGCGTGCTCGACGCGCTCGGCCGGCCGTGGGAGATCGTCGTCGTCGACGACGGCTCCACCGACGGCACCTGGGCGGCCGTCGAGCGCCTCCACGCCGCCGACCCGCGCGTCCGCGGGATCCGCTTCAAGCGCAACTTCGGCCAGCACCCGGCGATGCACGCCGGGCTCGCGCGCGCCCGCGGCGACATCCTCGTGACGATGGACGGCGACCTCCAGAACCAGCCGGAGGACATCCCGAAGCTCGTCGAGGCCGTCGAGGCCGGCTACGACGTCGCCTCGGGCCACCGCGCAGCGCGCCACGACTCGTGGGGCCGCACGCTGCCGAGCCGCCTGATCAACGGGATGCTGCGCCGCTTCACCAAGGTCGACATCGAGGACTTCGGCTGCGCCTTCAACGCCTACCGGCGGCCGGCCGTCGAGGCGATGCTCGGCGCGATCGGCAAGCAGAAGTTCACGAAGGCGCTCGTCCTCTCCGGCGGCGCCACCGTGACCGAGGTGGACGTGGCCCACGCACCGCGTGCCGGCCGCTCCCGCTACTCGCCGTTCCGCCTCACGCGCCTCGCGCTCCACGTGCTCGCTGGCTTCTGGCCGCAGCCGATCCAGTGGATCGGCGTCTCCCTCGGGATCGTCTGCTCGCTCCTCGCCACCGCGGTCACGGTCTACGGCCTCGTCTACTGGATCGACCGATCCGACTTCCCGGGCCCGCTGCTGCTCGCGGCGCTGACGCTGTTCGGGCTCGGGATCCAGGGCTTCATCCTCGCCCTCGTCGGCGAGAGCCTCGGCCGGATCCAGCGCGAGGTCGAGGGCCGGCCGCTGTACGCGATCGAGCGCGAGCTCGGGGCGGAGTGACCGCGCCGGCGCCGAGCGGGGACGAGCGTCCCGTGCCGGCAGCGCCGCTGCCCGCCTGGAGCCTCCCGTCGGACGCGGTCGACGGGATCGGAATCGCCGTCGCGTGGCCGGAGCGCGTGACACGGGCCTGGGCGTTCGACGGCGCCACCGGCGCGGGCGTGCGCGTCTGCATCCTCGACAGCGGCGTCGAGCGCGACCACCCGCGGGTCGGCCGCATCGGCCGCGCCGTCGCGGTGCGGCTCGACGAGCAGGGGGAGCCGGTGGTCGAGGAGGACGAGGAGGGCGACGCCGCCGGCCACGGCACCGCCTGCGCCGGGATCGTCCGCGAGCTCGCGCCCGACTGCGAGCTCGACTCCGTCCGCGTGCTCGGCGCGGGCTTCCGCGGCAGCGGCCGGATCCTCCTCGCCGGCCTGCGCTGGGCGGTGGAGCAGGGCTACGACGTCGTCAACATGAGCCTGTCGACCACGAAGAAGGAGCTCGCCGCGCTCCTGCACGAGCTCGCCGACAGCGCGTACTTCCGTCGCACGGTGCTCGTCGCCTCCGCGCACAACCTGCCGGTCGAGAGCTTCCCCTGGCGGTTCTCGTCCGTGATCTCCGTCGGGAGCCACGAGCTCCCCGACGCGATGACGTGGTTCTCGAACCCCTCGCCGCCGGTCGAGTTCTTCGCCCGCGGCGTCGACGTCGAGGTCGCGTGGCTGGGCGGAACGACGCTGCGCTCGACCGGGAACAGCTTCGCCACGCCGCACGTGACCGGGTTGTGCGCGCTCGCCCTCTCCAAGCACCCCGGCCTGACGCCGTTCCAGCTCAAGAGCGTGCTCTACCTGACCGCGTCGAACGTCGGCGGCGGCACATGAGCGACCTGCGCGCAGCCGCAGCGGCGGGCGTGGTGGCGGCCGAGGAG
>DATHTC010000426.1:0-1822 GCA_035463735.1 Gaiellaceae bacterium
ATCCTCGCCACGCGGGCGACGGAGACGAACCTCGCGCTCGCGACCGCCGCGACCCGCCTGGGCGCGAAGGCGACGGTCCTGACGCCCGCACAGGCCCTCGAGCGGCTGCGCCCGGGCGACGCCGCCCTCGGGCGGCTCGACGTGCTCCCGACACTGGCCGGAATCGAGGACGGCCTCTGGCACCTGCGCCTGCTCGAGCGCCGCGGGATCCGCGTCCTGAACCCCGCCTCCGCCCTCGCGGCCGCGCACGACAAGCTCGCCACGGCCGGCCGCCTCGCCGCAGCCGGACTTCCGCACCCGTCGACGCGCGCGCTCGTCGTTCGTCCCGGGCACCCGCTCGCGACGCTCGCGCCCCCGGTGGTGGTGAAGCCCCGGTACGGCAGCTGGGGCCGCGACGTCCATCGCTGCGACGACGTCCGCACGCTGCTCTGTGCGGTGTCCGAGCTCCGGCGGCGCCCGTGGTTCGACGAGGGAGGCGCCGTGGTGCAGCGGCTCGTCCCGCCCTGCGGCCACGACCTCCGTCTCGTCGTCGCCGCGGGAACCGCCGTCGGTGCC
The DNA here is from genome assembly GCA_035463735.1 of Gaiellaceae bacterium. GTDB lineage: Bacteria > Actinomycetota > Thermoleophilia > Gaiellales > Gaiellaceae > DATHTC01. Next base: position 556 of record DATHTC010000426.1, read on the forward strand.
GTGCGCCGGGTCGCGGCGCCGGGAGAGTGGCGGACGAACGTCGCGCTCGGAGCCGCGCGGAAACCGGAGGCGGCGCCCGCCGCCGCCCGCGCGTTGGCGGTCGCGGCCGCGGCCGCGGTCGGCGCCGACCTCGTCGGCGTCGACCTCCTCCCGGTCGGCGACGGCTGGACGGTGCTCGAGGTGAACGGCGCGGTCGACTTCACGCCCGCCTACGCGCCGGGAGCGGACGTGTTCGAGGCCGTCGCCTGGGCGCTCCTGGACGCCGCGCGGCGTGCGCCGGTGCCGCGCGCATCGAGCGGCACGCGCTAGCGCCCGGCCTCTACCCTTCCCGCTCCGTGCAGCGGACGGAGCACACCGTCGACATCGCCGCGCCGCGCGAGCGGGTGTTCGCGTGGCTGACCGAGCCCGAGCTGATGCTCCGCTGGGTGGGCGGCCTGCGCGAGTTCCGGCCGCTCGATCCCGAGCCGGGCCCCGGCGCGCGGGCGCAGCAGGTGGTCGAGCTCGGCGGCCGGCGGATGGACGTGCGCTCGGAGATCACGCGCTACGAGGCGGGCAAGGCGGTCGAGGCCCGGCTGGACGGGAAGGGCTTCGAGGTCGAGACGGCGTACTCCCTCGACGCGACGGACGGCACGACGACGCGCGTGCTCGCGACCGTCCACACGCGGCTCCACGGGCTCGGCGGCCGGCTCCTCGGCGGCGTCGTCGAGCGCGGCGCGCAGCGGAAGCTGGAGGGCGACCTCGCGCGCCTGAAGGAGCTCGTGGAGGCCGACGCCGCCGGCTGAGCGGCTTCACCACCTCTTCTCCACCCGCTCACCCCACCCTTGCCCACGGGCGCGGCAGCGCTCGTAGCCTCCGCACCGACTTCATCCCGCTGAGGGACGTGCAGTTCAAGAAGGCGCGCAACTCGTTCACCCGCGCGCTGAAGCAGATCCGCTCGGAGCGGCCTCCCGGCGGAGCGACGAGGGGCGCCCGCGCGGCGCCCCTTGTTCACCCTCGGCGCCCTGCCACGCTAGGAGCCCTGCGCCGAGCGGCCGCCCTTCGCCTCCGCGACGGCCACGAGGACGTCGGAGAGCCGGGTAACCGCCTCCGTCTTCGTCAGGAACGCGTCGACCCCGAGCGCCGCGGCACGCGCCGCCGCGGCCTCCTCCTCGATCCCAGAGATGAGGACGACGCCGGCGTCGGGCAGCGACCGCCGCAGCCGCTCCGCGGCCTCGAAGCCGTCCATGCCCGGCATCACGACGTCGAGGAGGACGACGTCAGGCTGCAA
>DATHTC010000427.1:0-3896 GCA_035463735.1 Gaiellaceae bacterium
CGAGTGCGGCGTTGATCCCGCCCTCGGCCGCCCCGGAGTGGCTGCGCGTGGGGTGCAGCTTGGAGATCACGGCCACGTCCGCGCCCGCATCGTGGGCCTCGATCGCGGCACGCATGCCGGCGCAGCCGGCGCCGACGACCAGGACGTCGTGCTTCGCGATCACGTGCGCTGACGCTACCGCAAGCGGCCTACGTGGTGCGGCGCTGCCGCTCGGGCAGCCCGAGGCGCCGGAAGAGCTCCTGCCGCGTGATTCCGAGCTCGTCGAGGCCCTTCTGCGCGAGCTGCTCGAGGCGCTCGCGGTTGGCGCGCCACCGCTCGAACTCCTCAGGCGTCGTCTTCCGGTAGCCCTTCCTCGCCATCCCCGTCCTCCTGCAGCAGCCTGACGATCGTCTCCACTCCGGCGGCGATGTCGGCGAGCGTGAACATCGTACCGAGCACCTCTTCCCGGCAGACCAGCGGCTCCGGCTCCACGCGATGACGATCACGGATGCGCGCCGCCCGCGCAAGACGCTCTTCCGACGCGGCTAGATCTGCCAGGCGCCGTCGCGGAGCACGGGCACCTCGTCGCCGTCGCGGGTGCGGCCGGTGACGTCGACTCCGTCGCCGCCGACCATGAAGTCGACGTGCGTCGGGCTCTCGTTCACGCGGGCCGCGTCCTCCTCGCCGACGGCCCACGGGAAGCCGGCGCCGAGCGCGACGTGGCTGGCCGCGTTCTCGTCCAGCAGGGTGTCGTAGAAAACGGTGCCGAGCGGGCCGATGCGGCCGTCGCGGTCGACGAGCGCGACCTCGCCGAGCCGGCGGCCGTTCTCGACGTCGACGCGCGACTCGAGCGTCGCCGCGCCCTCGTCCGCCTCGATCGAGACCGCCTGGCCGCCCTCGAAGCGGACGCGCAGGCCGCGGATGACGGAGCCGTCGGGCAGCACGAGCGGCTTCGTCGAGGCGAGCCACCCCTCCGCGCGCTCGGGGTCCGGCGACGTGAACACCTCCTCGGAGGGGACGTTCGGATGGTGCACGTGCCCGTCCGCGGTCGCGAACCGCGTGTGGTTCCAGGACGACGTCGGCAGGAGCCCGATCTCGAGGTCGATCGTCGGGCCGTGGAACCGCAGCGAGTCGAGCGCGAGCTCGGTCAACCGGCCCGCGGCGCGCTCGTTCGCGTCCATCCGCTCGTCCCAGGCGGCGACCGGGTCGTCCTCGTCCAGCCGACAGACGTGCGCGACCTCCTCCCAGAGCTTCGCGTACGCGTCGCGGAGCTCGAGCTCCGGGTGGACGAGCGCCGCCCACTCGCGCGTCGGGAAGGGGACGATCGTCCAGTTCACCGTGCGCTCGTTCGTGACCACGAGCGACTCCTTCACGCTCGGGAGGCGGTCCTTCCCGGCGCGGGCACGGTCGAGGTCGTCGAGGAGCCCGGGTGCGGTCGAGCCCGTGATCGCGATGTAGGCGGCCCGCTCCGCCCCGAGCGCGAGCCACCGGTTGCCGTACCACTCGGGCACGAACTCGAGCGTGTCCTCGGCCGCGTGCTCGATCCGGGCGCGCTTCACCCAGGGGTCGAACCAGTTGACGTCGACGAAGCGGGCGCCCCGGCGGTACGCGGCTTCGGCGATCGCGCGCACGAGCGGCTCGTGGCCGCCGACCTCCGCGGTCATGCCCACGATCTGCCCCTCGCGCAGGTTCGCACCGAACGCCACCGCCAGCTCGGCGAGCCGCTCGACCATCCCCTCGGGCGCCGTCAGATCCGCCACGAGCCCGCCCGCAGCACCGGCACCGGCGCGCCGTCCCCGGTGATCCCGGTCACGGCGACGGCGTCACCGCCGATCATGAAGTCGACGTGGACGCTGCTCACGTTCACGCGCCGCTTGTCGTCGTCCGCCTCGACCGCGAACCCGAAGCCGCTGCCGAGCGCGATGTGGCTGGCGGCGTTCTCGTCGAGCAGCGTGTCGTAGAAGACCGTGTCGAGCGGGCCGATGCGGCCCTCGCGGTCGACGAGCGCCACCTCCCCGAGGCGCGCGCCGCCTTCGTCCTTCCCCACACGCGCGCGCAGGTTCGCCGCGCCCTCGTCGGCGTCGATCTCGACCGCGCGGCCGCCCTCGAAGCGGACGCGCAGGCCGGAGACGACGGAGCCGTCGGAGAAGACGAGCGGCTTCGTCGCCGTGACATGTCCGTCGGCGCGGAGCGGGTCGGGGGTCGTGAACACCTCCTCGGAGGGGAGGTTCGGCTTGTGCTCGAGCCCGTCGACCGTGCTGAACGTCGCCGCCGCCCAGCGGGAGCTCGGGAGCAATCCGATCGTCAGGTCGGTGCCGGGGCCCTCGAAGCGGATCGCGTCGAAGCGGTGCTCGGTCAGGCGGGCGGCCGCGGCCGTGGTGTCGCGGAACCGCGCGTCCCATGCGGCGACGGGATCAGGCTCGTCCAGCCGGAGCACGTGCCCCAGCTCGTCCGTGAGCCGCGCGAGCGCCTCGGACGGCGGCAGGTCGGGATGGACCTGGCGCGCCCAGCTCTCGCTCGGGTAGGGGACGATCGTCCAGTTGGTCGTGCGGTCGTTGACGACCTTGCCCGTCTCCTTCAGCCGCGGCAGCAGGTCGCGCCCCGCGCGGGCGGGGTCGAGGTCGTCCAGGAGCCCGCGGCTCGTGGCGCCGCTGATCCAGACGCGCGCGCAGCGCTGCTCGCCGAGCGCGAGCAGCCTGTCGCCGTACCACGAGGGGACGAAATCGAGCGTGTCCTCACGTGCGTGCGCGATCCGCGCGCGCTTCACGTACGGGTCGAAGTAGAAGACGTCGACGAAACGGGCGCCGCGCCGGTATGCCTCGACCGCGACGGCGCGGACGAGCGGCGCGTGATCGGGCTCGGCGTGGACCGCCACGATCTGCCCGGGCTGCACGTTCGCGCCGAAGGCGATCGTCAGCTCCGCGAGGCGGGCGGTGAGCTCGTCCCCGGTCACAGGCAGGCGATCCTATATGCGCCGCGAAGACGACCTCGGTGGACACGCGGGCGGCGATCGAGCGGTTCCTGGCGAGCCCCGGCCTCGCCGCCTCGACCCAACGCGCGTACCGGTTCGACCTGGAGGAGCTCGCCGGGTGGCTCGAGCGGCGCGGGCTCACGCTCGACGACGTCGACGTGCGCGTGTTCGCCGACTGGGCGGCGGAGCTCGGGCGCGCGCGCCCGCGGAAGCTCGCGCCGGCGACCATCGGGCGGAAGCTCGCCGCCGCACGCGCGCTCCTCCGGCACGCGCTCGGCCCGTCCCGGGTGCCGGAGGGCTCGTTCGCGCCGCGGCGCCCGCGCCGGCTTCCGGATGCGCCCCGCACATCCGAGGTGGAGCAGGAGCTGGAGGCGCTCGAGGGGGACGGCCCGCTCGCACTCCGCAACCGCGCGCTCGTGGAGCTCGTGTACTCCGCCGGCCTGCGCAGCGCGGAGGCCGTCGCGCTCGACCTCGGCGACGTCGACTTCGAGCAGGAGCACGTCCACGTGCGCGGCAAGGGCGGCAAGGAGCGCGTCGTCCCGCTCGGCGAGGAGGCCGCACTGTGGCTCGCGCGCTACCTGCGCGAGGCGCGGCCCGAGCTGGCGCGGGGCGCGGCCGACGCGCTCTTCCTCTCCGCCCGCGGGCGGCGCCTCGAGACCTCCGCGCTCCGCCGGCTGCTCCCGCACCCCCACCGCCTCCGGCACGCGTTCGCGACGCATCTCCTCGAAGGCGGCGCCGACCTCCGCACGATCCAGGAGCTGCTCGGCCACAGCTCGCTCTCGACGACGCAGGTGTACTCGCACGTCGACGCCCGCCGCCTGCGCCGCGTCTACGACCGCGCTCACCCAAGGTCTTGACGCGCGACAGGTTGGGTCCCACCACCCCCGCCCACCGACACGCTAACCGGGAAATTCGCACGAATCCGTGCCGGACGTGCGCCGAAAGC
>DATHTC010000428.1:0-6061 GCA_035463735.1 Gaiellaceae bacterium
GCGTAGACGCCGACCAGGCGCGCGCCGAGCACCTCGCGGAGCCGCCGCGCGACCTCGTCGAGGTAGGGACGGAGCGCCGCCGGCGGACGGTTGCCTTTCCGCGCTATCCTCCCGCGGCCTTGCACGAGGTGCTCGAAGGGATCCGCAGCGTGGACGTGGCCGTGTCGGCCTTCGGCGAGAGCATCCGCTGGGCTCCGCTGACCGTGCTGTTCGTCCTCGCGTCGGCCTGGTGGGTGAAGTGGCCGCTGATCGCCTGTGTCGGCGCCGTCTGCGACACCCCGTGGCGCCGGATGCTGCCGCGCGCCGGTGCCGCCGCCGCCAGCGCGGCCGCGGCGGCGGGGCTCGCCGTGATGGTGCTGAAGGAGACCTTCGACCGGGCGCGGCCGCCGCTCGACAGCGCGGGCATCGAGGCGGTCGGGCTGATCCCGGATTCGGCGTCCTTCCCCTCCGGCCACTCGGCGACCGCGTTCGCGACCGCCGTCGCCGTGGGGCTCGTGCACCCGCGCCTCAGGCGACCGCTGCTCGCGCTCGCGGCGCTGGTGGCGCTGTCACGGGTGTACCTGGGAATGCACTACCTGACGGACGTGCTGGTCGGAAGCCTGCTGGGCGCAGCGATCGGAGCAGCCGCGGGACTGGCGGTTCGAGCGGTCGCACCAGTGCCCACAGCACCTTCAGCGAGTCCCGTCCGGCGCGGAACGAGCTTCGTTCCTCGCCGTAGATCGCCGGTATAGGAACCCAGGCGACGGGCAGCCCGGCGAGGAGCACGCGCCGGAGGTGCTCCGTCTCCGCCTCGTAGCCGCCGGCGGGGAGGAGCTCAAGCGCGCGGCCGCGCAGGAGGCGCATCCCGTTCTGCGTGTCGCGCACCTCGCGGCCGGTGGCGAGCTCGAACAGCCGCCGCGTGCTGCGGTTCGCGATGCGGCGCTGGAGCGGCATCCCTCCGAGGTTTGCGAGCCGGTCGCCGATCACGAGCTCCGCGCCCTGCGCCGCGACCAGGAACGCGTCGATCGCCTCGGGCGGATGCTGGCCGTCGGCGTCGACGACCATCACGGCCTCGTACGGCCCCAGGCCGCGCACGTGCTCGACGCCGGCACGGACCGCCGAGCCCTTGCCGCCGCGGCGCGGGAGCCGGACGAGTTCGGCACCGACGGCCGCCGCAGCCTCGTCGAGCTCGCGGGCCACCGCCTCGTCCGAGCCGTCGTCGACGAGCACGACCACGCCGACCTGCGCCGCGACGGAGCCCAGCAGCTCGCGCGTGGGCACGTCGTTGTGGGAGGGGATCACGGCGGCGACGGCGCCGGCCGCGAGCGGGGAGGGCGCGGCGGCCTCGTCGGCGCCCACCGGCGACCTGCGCGCGCGGTCGAGCGCGGCCGCGACGAGCAGCGCGCTGGCGATGCCGAGCGCCGTCCCGGCGACGGTGTCGAACGGGAAGTGCGCGCCGAACATCACGCGGGTGAACGCGACCGCGGCGACGTACGCGGCGAGCACCGGCACGGCGCGGCGGAACGAGAGCGCGGCGCCGGCGGCGAGCGCGGCCGTGATCGCCATGTGGCCGCTCGGGAACGAGTTCAGGTGTGCCCACGAGTGGCCGTTGAGCACGACCTCGCCCGCCTCGAAGACCTCCTCGGGGCGCGCCCGGTCGTAGACGGCGTAGACGGCCTCGAGGATGGCCCACGCGAGCAGCGCCGAGCCGAGCACGAGGGTGGCGACGCGCGGGATCCGCGACGGGCGCGTGACGGCCGCCGCCGCGACCGCGAGCGCGATCAGCACGACGTAGTTGCGGGTGTGCGGGTCGAGGATCTCCCAGAGCAGCTCCGGCCCCGGGCCGAGGCCGTTGATCGCGAGGAAGAGGGCCTCGTCGAGCTCCCGCACGCGGGTGTGCGCGACCAGGACGCCGAGCAGCGGCACGAGCGCGAGCAGCGCGACCGCGACCCGGCCGCGGCTGCGCGGCAGGGCGGATGCCCCGAGCGGGACGAGCGCGCCGAGGGTCGCGATCCCGCCGAGGACGAAGAGCGCGCGGTAGCTGTCGGTCGCGGCCACGAGCCAGCCGGCCGTCGGCAGTGCGATCGTCGAGGCGATCGCCCGTACGGAGAAGTAGAGCGCGCTGTAGCCGCCCTCCTCGCCCTTCGGGATCAGCTCGGAGAAGAGCGGGAAGCCGAGCGTGGAGATCAGCCCGAACCCGGCCGCGCCCGCGAGCAGCGACGGGCCGACTGCGAGGAGCTCGGTGGACGCGGAGACCCCGAGGAAGCCCACGCCCATCAGCATGACACCTGCGAGCAGGAGCGGCCGCTGGAGCGCGGGCCGGCGGACGCGCCCGCCGGCGACGATCGCGGCGGCGGTGGCGATCCCGAACGCGGCGAGCCAGAGCGACGCGGCGGCCGGCCGGAGCCCGAGCTCCTCCTCGGCGTACAGGAGGAAGAACGCCGGCAGCGCCGCGTAGCCGAGCACCCAGAGGATCTGCGCCAGCAGGAAGCCGCGGACGCGCGGCCGGGCGGCGGCGTGGAGGTAGTAGCCGGCCGTCCGTCCCGACGACTGCCGCTGCCGCTCGACCCGGCCGGCCGCGCCGCGGGCGAGCGCGAGCGTCGGAAGGGACAGCAGCGGCAGGGCGACGGCCGCGACCACGAACGGCGCCCACAGCGAGACCTCGGTCAGCGCGCCGCCGACGGCGATGCCGGCGAGGCCGCCGACGAGGAGCGCAAGCTCTTGTGCGCTCGTCGCGCGGGGGCGGTCCTCCTGGGGGAACCGCTCGGGGACGAGCGCACGGTGGACGGTGGTGACCGCGTTCAGCCCGACGTAGACGATTGCGCCGGCGGCCGTCAGCACCGCGTACGAGGTGGAGGAGCCGAGCGCGACGGCGAGCAGGCCGCCGCCGCCGAGGAGGCTCCCGCCGACGATGAAGCCCGTCCGCCGCCGGCTGCCCTGGAGCCGGTCGCTCCAGACGCCGACGACGAGCGGGATCGCGAAGCCCGCGATCGCGTTCACGAGCATGACCGTCCCGATCAGGCCCGGCGCGCTCTCGATCTCGTTGAGGAGCAGCGGCAGGTAGGTCGTCGTGACCGCACGGGCCAGACCGGCGCCGACCGCGGCGGCCGAGAAGGCGACGAGCGGCAGCAGCGCGAGCCGGGCTGCGCGCGGCGCGGCGGGGGCGAACGGCTGGGCGGCGGCGATCGCACTCATCGCTGGGGCCTCGCGAGCTCGACGGCGGCCGGCTCGATGGTGAGCTCGACGGTGCCGGTGCCGAGGTTGGTGGTGTCGGCGATGACGGGCCAGCGGCCGCCGGTGGAGATCCGGACGGTGCCCGCCTGCCAGGTCGAGACGCCGGGGCGGCCGAGGTGGGTGCCCTTGCGCATCCGCGCGAGGGTCGACAGGAGGGAGAGGCGGCTCCGGCCGTCGACCGCGACGAGGTCGAGCAGGCCGTCGCCGGGGTCGGCGTCGGGGGCGACGCGCAGGTTGAAGGCGAAGAGCGGGAAGTTCACGACGAAGAGCTGGCTCAGCCGCAGGAGCTCGGTGTCGCCGTCGCTCGACACGGCGACGTGCTCCGGCTCGAAGTCGCGCAGCGCGCGGAGCGCGGCCTTCGCGCCGGCGCGGAAGTCGGCCGAGTTGACGCCCTGGTAGCCGGCGCGCGCGACGGAGTGGAACCCGACGCTGACGCCCTCGACCGCGTACACGCGGCGCTCGGCCGTGGAGGCGGCGATCAGGTCGAGCGGCTTCGCGCCGGCCTCGACTGCCACCGTCGCGGCGGCGCGGAGGTCGATCGGGATCCCGAGCGAGTGGGCGACGTTGTTCGCGCGCCCGGCCGGGAGCAGCGCCACCTCGGGCTTCGGGCCGTCGAGGTTCGCGAACGCGTGGACGGAGCCGTCGCCGCCGAGCAGCACGACACGGCGCTCGGCCTCGTGGACGTAATGCTCGAGCTCGTCGAGCGAGCCCGTCACGTGCGCCTCGACGCGGGCGCCGCGGTCGCGCAGCTGCCGCACCGCGCCGTCGAGCACCTCGCGGCTGCCGCCGACGCCGCTCGCGTTGCCGTTCGCGATCAGCATCAGGTGGCTTGCGGCGCGGGGGCCGAACCACGGTGCGTAGTCGTATGCGAGGGCGGTGGTCATGGGTGCAGCCTCTCGCCTCGCGAGGGCGGCGGAAAGCGGGTCGACCGGCGTCTTTGCGGGGGGTTGCGAGGTGTCCGGGGGTGCGGTCAGCCGCACGTCTCCGGGTGGCCCACCGGGGGGCGCGGAAGCGCAGCTACGAGGACGCGGCGCGCGCCTGGCCGAAGCGCGTGAGCGTGACGAACAGGACGCCGCCGACGAGGTTCCCCACCGCGGCGAGCGCGAAGTTCCCGGCCACGTCGCCCCAGCCGATCTCGGCGCCGTAGCGGATCCCGAAGAGGAGCTCGAGCGTGACCACGATCACGTGGTTGAACTGCCCCAGCGCGAGCAGCGCGCCGGCGGCCCAGGCGGTGACGACGCGGATCCCGATCGTGTCGGATCCCTCCACGAGCCACGTCATCAGCGTGATCAGCGCGCCGGCCGCGATCGCGCTCATCAGCGCTGCGAGCGCGTCGTTCTCGTCCAGTGCGAGCGCAGTGGTCTCCAGCGCCTCCCCCGTGCCGTCGGGCAGCACGCCCTCGACGGTGAGCACGAGCACGAGCAGCGCCCCGCCGAGGACGTTCAGCACAGGGCTGAGCGTCCACAGCTCGACCAGCTTGTACCAGGACGCGCGGCTGCGACGGTCGAGACCGGCGATCGGCACGAGGAAGTTCTCGGTGAACAGCTCGGAGCGCCCGACGACGATGAACACGAACGCGATTCCGAACGCGAGCGCTCCCGCGAAGGCGCCCGCGCCCTCGCCGAAGCTCTCCGCCACGTACGCGTGGGTGACCCCGAGCGCGACGATCCCGAACACGACGTCGAAGCCCGCGACGAGCGTCGTGGCCGCGAGCTCGAGCGGCGGCCGCGACAGCCGCCGCTCGCCCTCCTCCTTCGTGCGGCGGTAGATCTCGTCGGGCTCGGGCGCTGCGGACACGTCGGCGCCCCGTCTCTCCGCCGGAGCTGGAGGAGAAACGGCCGCGGCGCTCAGCCGGCGGCGCGCGGGACGACGAGGCGCCGGACGCGGCACGGCTCCACCACCACACCCGGCCGCTCGAGTGCCTTCAGCACCGGAACGGCCGCGTCCGGGACGTTCCGCCGCTTCGTCTCGAAGTCCTCGACGAGCGCGGCGCCGGTCGGGTAGTGCGCCCGCACGACGTGGTCGTCGACCGCCTCCTCGACGAGGAGCCCGCGCGCGACGGCGTCGTCGACGGCTGCCGCGGCGACGGCGGCCCTGTCGAGCAGCGCGCGGCCCTCGATCTCGCAGACGCGCTCACCGTCGGACTCGACCACCGGGTCGGGCGGCACGACCTGGAGGTCGAGGATCACGCCGCCGGGCGGGAGCGCTTCCCTGAACCGGTCCAGGACGTGCACGACGTCCTCGGGCGCGACGCATCAGAGCGACCAGGAGAACACCACGAGGTCGAAGGCCCCGCGCGCGATCTCGACCTCGGTCGCGGACGCAACCGCATACATGACCCGGTCCGCGAGCTCCGGCGGGAGCGTCGCCCGGGCGCGCCGCACCGACTCCTCGTCGGGGTCGAACGCGAACACGCTCGCCGCGTCCTGCGCGATCCCGACGGTGAGCCGCCCGTCCCCGCACCCGACCTCGACGACGCGCGCGCCGCGGAAGTCGACGACGCGCCGCAGCGCGGCGAGGTGGGCGCCCTCGGGATCGAGCTCGACGGCCACGGAGCCATCATCGCCGCGCCGCGCGCTCGGGCAAAGCGGCAAGCGCGCCGCTCGTTTCACGGCAGGGAGAGGCGCCCGGTGTGGCCACCGGGCGCCTCGTCCGTTACGGCGTGAGCGTCAGCGGCAGCGCCGGGATCTGCCCGCGGATCTCGCCGCCGCGATTCCGCTGCGTGTGGACGTTCACGTACGCGCGTCCGGCCTCCAGCGCGGCGAGCGTCGCTCCGGTCACGCGCGCCTGTCCGCGGGCGCCGCTGCGGCACGGGCCGCACAGGGGCACGGCGACGCCGCCCGCGCGC
>DATHTC010000429.1:0-9496 GCA_035463735.1 Gaiellaceae bacterium
GCGACGCCGCCGAGGTGGACGCGGTGCGTGCTGACACCGCGACGGAACCGGGCGAGTCCACCGAGGCGGAGGCGCCCGTGTCCCGGAGCGCATCGAGGAACGCCGCAGGAGCCGCGGCGCCCGCCGCGAACGCGACGCAGACGCATGCCGGGGAAACGCGTGCTGGGAGTGCTGGTGGTCGCGGCCGTGACCGCGCTCGCGTCCGGCTGCGCCGGTCGCGACGGTGACGGCGAGCAGCAGGCGGGGGCGACGACGACAGTCGTCGTCACGCAGGTGGTCACCGAGACGGTCGGCGCGACGACCCCGCCCGCCGCGGACGCCCGCGACGAGGAGCTGTCCTTCGAGGGCTTCCGGACGCCGTCCCGGAACATCAGCTGCGTCGCCGCACAGGGAGCGGGCCTGACGCCGTACCTGCGGTGCACGATCGGCGAGCTGGCGACGCCGCCGCGGCGACCGGCCTCCTGCGAGTTCGACTGGGGCCACTGGCTCGCGCTCGGCGCCAGCGGGCCGGGCGCGTGGGCGTGCGTCTCCGACGCGATGGTTCCCGACGCAGGGTACGTGACGCTCCCGTACGGGAGCGTCTGGGAGCGTGGCCCGTTCACGTGTCACTCACGAGCCGCCGGACTCCGCTGCGCGAATTCCGACGGGCACGGCTTCGAGCTCAGCCGCGAGCGCCAGCGGCTCTTCTGAGGACCGGCGACCGCGGCCACCGCGGGTATCGTCGCCCGGCGTGACCGCTCCCGCTCGGCGCGCGTGACCGGCGCCGCCGTCGCGCTGGCGCTCGGCGCCGCCGTCCTCCATGCCGTCTGGAACCTGCTGCTCGGCGGCTCGCGCGACGTGCTCGCCGCCACCGCGGTCGCGCTCGGCGCGAGCCTCCTGCTCGCCGCTCCCGTAGCGGCGCTCACGTGGGACGTGGACGGCGACGCGGTCCCGTGGCTCGTGGCCTCGGCGGCGCTCGAGCTCGTCTACTTCCTCGTCCTCGCCGCCGCGTACACGCGCGCCGACGTCTCGCTCGTGTATCCGCTCGCGCGCGGCGGCGCCCCCGTGCTGGTGCTGCTGTGGACGCTCGCCTTCGGGGCCGCGCTCGGCGCGCGTGAGGTCGTGGGCGTCGTCGCGGTCGCCTGCGGGATCCTCCTCGTCCGCGGCGTCCGCGGCGGCGACCGGACCGGCGCGGCGCTCGCGGGCGCGGTCGCCGTCCTCATCGCCGTCTACACGCTCGTCGACGCCGAGGGGATCCGGCACGCGGCCCCGGTGCCGTACCTCGAGCTGATCCTGATCCCGACGGCGCTCGGCGCCGCGCTGCTGACCGGGCCGGCACGGCTGCGGGCCGAACTCCGCCCCTCGACGGTGCTCGCCGGGTGCGCCGGCTTCCTCGCGTACACGCTGGTGCTGGCGGCCTTCCGGCTCGCGCCAGCGGCGCCCGTGGCCGCCGTTCGGGAGACGAGCGTCCTGTTTGCGGTGGCGCTCGCGGCGCCCGTGCTGCGCGAGCGGGTCGGAGGCCGCCGGCTCGCCGGAGGGGCCCTCGTGGCGGCCGGGATCGCGACCCTGTCGCTGTAGGAGCGGCAGCGGCCTGCGGCCCGATGCCGGTGCTATCCTTGTGCGCGACCACATTTCACCGGTTTGGCGAAATGGGCGCTGGGGCGCCCATTTTGTGTGATGGGGAGGCATGGCCGAGGTTCACGACAGGGAGAAGACGCTGGAGCAGGAGGTGACGCTCGCCGTCGAGGCGGGCGTGCCCGGCGTGGAGGTGCTCGCGGTCGAGTTGTCGGGGCCCGAGCGGTTCACCGTCTTCGTCGACCACCCGCAGGGCGTCGACCACGCGCTGTGCGCGCGGGTCACCGACCTCCTGCGCGGCTACCTCGACCGGTACACCGTCGACGTGTCCTCGCCGGGGCTCGAGCGCCCGCTGCGCAAGCGGACGCACTTCGCCAACGCCGTCGGCCGCCGCGTCGCCGTCCGCACCGCGGCCGAGATCGACGGGCGCAAGCGGTTCCGCGGCGAGGTCACCGAGGCGGGCGAGCGCGGCTTCACCGTGCGCACGGCCGACGAGTCGGCGTTCACCATCCCGTACGACGAGATCGTGCGCGGCAACCTGATCGACGAGGGGTAGGGAGCATGAGCCAGGAGATCATCGAGGCGGTCCGCGAGATCGAGCGGGAGAAGGGGATCGAGAGCGGCACGCTGGTCGAGGCGTTGCAGGATGGGCTGCTCGCCGCCTACAAGAAGACGCCCGGCGCCGCCCGCCATGCCGTCGTCGAGCTCGACGACCGCGGCGACTTCCGCGTGTACGCCGTGCACCTGCCCGCCGACGTCGAGGAGCGCCTGCTCGACGAGGCGCGCGAGCGTGCGCTGGAGGAGCTCGAGCGGCTCGAGGCCGAGAACGGCGAGCGCTCGCACGTGCTCATCAACGACGACGACCTCGACGTCGACTGGTCGGACATTCCCGACGACCAGGTTCGGTTCGAGGACGTGACCCCGCACGACTTCGGCCGCATCGCCGCGCAGACCGCGAAGCAGGTGATCCAGCAGCGGATCCGCGAGGCGGAGCGCGCGATGATGTACGACGAGTACATCGACCGCGTCGGCGAGGTCGTCACCGGCATCGTCCAGCAGGCGGGCGACCGCAACAACGTGCTCGTCGACCTCGGCAAGGTCGAGGCGCTGCTGCCGCGCTCGGAGCAGGTCGACGGCGAGCGGTACGAGCAGGGCTCCCGGATCAAGGCGGTGATCACCGAGGTTCGCAGCGGGACGAAGGGCCCGCAGGTGATCCTCTCCCGCCGCGACCCGGAGCTGATCAAGACCCTGTTCGAGCTCGAGGTGCCCGAGATCGCCGACGGTCTCGTCGAGATCCGCGGCGTCGCGCGCGAGCCCGGCTACCGCTCGAAGATCGCCGTCGAGTCCCACGCCCAGGGCGTCGACCCCGTCGGCGCCTGCGTAGGCCCGCGCGGCTCCCGCGTGCGAATGGTCGTGTCCGAGCTCCGCGGCGAGAAGATCGACATCATCCCGTGGAACGACGAGCCGGCGCGGTTCCTCGCGAAGGCGCTGTCGCCCGCCCGCGTCCGCGAGGTGCTGCTCGACGACGAGGCGCGCGACGCGACGGTGATCGTCCCCGACGACCAGCTCGCGCTCGCGATCGGCAAGGAGGGCCTCAACGCTCGCCTCGCCTCGCGCCTCACGGGGTGGAAGATCGACATCACCTCCGACAGCGAGTTCGCACAGGCGGAGGCCGAGGCGGCCTACGGCGGCGGCGAGGGCGAGGGGGAGGACTTCTCCGGCCGGTGCGCCGCGATCCTCTCCAACGGCAAGCGCTGCCCGAACGAGGCGCTCCCCGGCACGCGCTACTGCGGCCTGCCGGCGCACCAGGCGCTCGCGGCGCAGGAGCCGGAGCTGCCCGCGGCGGAGGCGGAGGCCGCCCCGGACGCGACGCCCGAGGAGGCGGAGGCGCTGGAGCCGGTCGCGACCGTGGAGGAGCCGACGGCGGAGGCCCCCGCGCCGGACCGCGTGGAGGACGACCCGACCGGCGGCGTCCCGATCGAGCGGGCCGACGTCGGCGACGCGGCCGACGCGCCCGAGGACACCCAGGCGTTCGAGGAGGCGCTCGACGAGGCTGGCGACGCGCCGGGCCCGTCGGCCCCGCAGGCCGACGAGCTCGTGGAGGACGAACGGCGCGCCTAGTGGCGGGGGATCGTGGCGGAGCCGATCAGGACCTGCGCCGGCTGCGGGCGGAAGGCGCCCCAGCGGGAGCTCGTCCGCTTCGCGGCGAAGGACGGCGCGCTGACGCCGGGACGGACGCTGCCCGGCCGCGGCGTCTACACGTGCCCGCGGCTGGCCTGCTTCGAGCGCGCGCAGGCGCGGCGCGCGTTCGCCCGGACGCTGCGGCGCACCGTGCGTGTCGATCCCGCGCTCGCCGCCCTCTACACTGGAAGCCGAGCTGATGGCCGACAAGCGCCCGAACCGTCCGATTAGGCCCCGCGGGGCCGGCGCCGCGCGCGGCAAGCGCCGCGTCGTCATCGACCAGGGCGGCGGCCGCCCCGGCGGCCGCGACCAGCGGCAGGGACGCGGCGAGCGGCGCGAGCCGAAGGGCCCGCAGCAGCCCGTCGTCCAGCCGACCGGCCCGGTCACCGTCCCCTCCGGCGTCACCGTCCGCGACCTCTCGCAGGCGCTCGGCGTCCCCGCCGCCCAGATCATCAAGATCATGATCGGGCTCGGCGAGATGGTGCAGATCACCCAGTCGCTCTCCGACGAGGCCGTGCAGCTCGTCGCGGCCGAGGTCGGGCGCGAGGTGATCATCAAGCACGCCGCCGAGGAGGAGGAGCCCGAGGAGTTCGTCGACGACGAGAAGGACCTGCGGCCGCGGCCGCCGGTGGTCACGATCATGGGCCACGTCGACCACGGCAAGACGTCGCTGCTCGACGCGATCCGGGAGACCGCGGTCGTCGCCACCGAGGCCGGTGGGATCACGCAGCACATCGGCGCCTACCAGGTCGACGTCGACGGGCGCCGCGTCACCTTCCTCGACACGCCCGGCCACGAGGCGTTCACCGCGATGCGCGCGCGCGGCGCGAAGGTGACGGACATCGCGGTGCTCGTCGTCGCCGCCGACGACTCGGTGATGCCGCAGACGCGGGAGTCGATCTCCCACGCCCGCGCCGCCGAGGTGCCGATCGTCGTCGCCGTGAACAAGGTCGACCTCCCCGACGCCAACCCCGACCGGGTCAAGGCCGACCTCGCGGCCGAGGGCCTCCAGCCGGAGGACTGGGGCGGGGACACGCAGTTCGCGCTCGTGTCGGCGAAGCAGAAGCAGGGGCTCGACGACCTGCTGGAGCGGATCCTCCTCGTCGCCGACGCCGCGCTCGAGCTGAAGGCGAACCCCGCCGCCGAGGCCTCCGGCCCGATCATCGAGTCGCGCCTCGACGTGGGCCGCGGGCCCGTCGCGACGATGCTCGTCCACCGCGGCACGCTGCGGGTCGGCGACGCCGTCGTCGCCGGAGACGCGTGGGGCAAGGTGCGCGCGCTCTACGACTACCGCGGCGCGAAGCTGAAGGAGGCGAAGCCGGGCGACCCGGTCGAGATCCTCGGCTTCGACCACCCGCCGCCCGCCGGCGAGCTCTGCCGCGTGGTCGAGAACGAGCGCGCCGCGAGGCACCTCGCGCAGCAGCGCGGCCAGCGGGTGCGCCGCGAGGCGCTCGCCCAGCGCCAGAAGGCGGCCTCGCTGACACTCGACAACCTCTTCGACCGCATCCAGGAAGGGCAGGTCCAGGACCTCAACATCGTCCTCAAGGGCGACGTCCAGGGGTCGGTGGAGGCGCTGATCGGCGAGCTCGACAAGATCGAGCACCCCGAGGTGCGCGTGAACGTCATCCACCAGGGGGTGGGCGGGATCACCGAGGGCGACATCATGCTCGCGTCGGCCTCGGGAGCCATGGTGGTCGGCTTCAACGTCCGGCCCAACGCCGAGGCACGCGCGCTCGCCGAGCGCGAGGGCGTCGAGATCCGGACCTACCGCGTGATCTACCAGCTCACCGAGGAGATCACGCAGGCGCTCGTCGGCATGCTCTCGCCGGTCCAGACCGAGGAGATCCTCGGCGAGGCCGAGGTGCGGGCACTGTTCCGCGTCTCGAGACTCGGGACGATCGCAGGCTGCATGGTCACGAGCGGCATCGTTCGCCGCGGGGCGAAGGTGCGGGTCATCCGCGACGGCACGGTGATCCAGGACTCCTCGATCGCGCAGCTCCAGCGCTTCAAGGACCAGGTGCGCGAGGTCGCCGAGGGCTTCGAGTGCGGCATCCTCCTCGACGGCTTCAACGACCTTCGCGAGGGCGACGTCTTCGAGGCGTACGAGACGCGCGAGGTCGAGCGGACGGCGCTCGACGAGGCGACGCCCGCCGCCACCTCGTAGCGCCGCGTGGGCGCCGGCTGGGTCGGCATCCTCAGCGTCGAGCTGCACTTCCCGGAGAGCCGCTCGCTGAAGGACAAGCGCATGCACCTGCGCTCGGTGAAGGCGCAGCTGCAGAACCGGGTCGGCGCGTCCGTGGCCGAGGTCGACCACCACGACACGTGGCAGCGTGCGCGCGTGACGCTCTCGTGCGTCGCCCGCGAGTACCGCGAGGCCGAGCGGCTGCTCGACGAGGCCGAGCGCTGGCTGCACGGACAGCACTTCGTGGTCACGCGCAGCGAGCGTCGCGTGGTCACGCTCGAGGATTGACCCGGCTAGGCTGCTCCGCCGTGTCCGACCGCATGCGCCGCGTCAACGAGAGCCTGAAGAAGGTCCTCTCCGAGGGGATCGGGGAGCTGAAGGACCCGCGGATCGGCTTCGTCACCGTCACCGGCGTCGAGGCGACCGACGATCTCCGGGAGGCCACGGTGTACGTGAGCGTCTACGGCGGCGAGCAGGCCCGCCGCGCCACGCTGGAGACGCTCGGCCGCGCCCACGGCGTGCTGCAGGCGAAGGTGAACCGGGAGCTGCACCTGCGGCGGACGCCGCTGCTCACCTTCGAGTACGACGAGTCCGTAGAGCGGGGCGTCAGAATGTCGCAGCTGATCGATGAGCTCGCCCCCGATGACGACGACGGACGCTGACGTTCGCGCGGTCGCGGACGCGATCCGCGCCCACGACCGCTTCCTCGTCACCACGCACGAGAATCCCGACGGCGACGCGCTCGGCTCGCTGCTCGCGTCCACGCTCGCGCTGCGCCAGCTCGGCAAGGACGCGGTGATGTTCCTCAACTGGCCGGCGCCGCTCCCGGGGGAGTACCGGTTCATGGACCTCGGCGACCTGCGGCGCGACCTCCCCTCGGACCTCGAGTCGCGCGCCCTGCTCGCCGTCGACTGCGCGAACGAGTCACGGCTGGGCGACGACCGCTCGTTCCTCGAGCGTGCCGTGCTCGTGCTCGACGTCGACCACCACCACGACAACAGCCGGTTCGGCGACGTCAACCTCGTCGTCCCGGACGCGTCGTCGACGGGCGAGGTGCTGAGGGACGTGTTCCGCGAGCTCGACGTCCGGCTCACACCCGAGATCGCGGAGGCGCTCTACATCGCGCTCGTGACCGACACCGGCCGCTTCCAGTACGCGAACACGACGCCGAAGACGCTGCGGCTCGCCGCCGAGCTGGTCGAGAGCGGGGCCGACGTGCACAAGGTCTTCCAGGACGTCTACGAGTCGGTCCAGTTCGCGAAGCTCAAGCTGCTCGCGCGCGCGCTCGACCGCGCCCGGATCCACGACGGCGGGCGGGTCGTGGTCTCGTGGCTCGTGCGGGACGACTTCGCGGAGGTGGGGGCGGAGGAGCCGTACTCCGAGGGGATCATCGACTTCCTCCGGGCCGTCGAGGGCGCCGAGCTCGCCGCGCTCATCCGCGAGCCGCCGCGCGACGAGGGGCCGATGCGCCGCGTGAGCCTGCGCTCGAGCGTCGACGGGCTCGACGTCTCCGCGATCGCCCGCAGCTTCGGGGGCGGCGGGCACAAGCAGGCCGCGGGCTTCTCCACCGACGCCTCCGTCGACGAGATCACCGAGCTGATCCGTCGGCAGTACGCCGAGCAGACCGGCGCGCCGGCGGCGTGAGCCCGCCGCGCGGGCTCGACCCCACGGGCGTCCTCCTCGTGGACAAGCCGGCGGGGCCGTCGTCGTTCGCGATCGTGGCGGAGGTGCGGCGGCGGACGGGCGCCCGCACCGGGCACGCCGGGACGCTCGACCCGTTTGCGACAGGGTTGCTGCTCCTGCTCTCCGGGCGGGCGACGAAGCTCGCCTCGTCGTTCGTCGGCCTCGACAAGCGGTACCTCACCGACCTGGACCTCACCGCGCGGACGACGACGGGCGACCCGGAGGGGGAGGTGCTCGAGCGGCACGAGCCGCCCTCGGCGGAGGAGCTGGAGCGGCGGCTCGACGGCCTCCGGGGAGACGTCGAGCTGCCGGTGCCGGCCGCGTCGGCGGTGAAGATCGGCGGCGAGCGCGCGTACCGGCTGCATCGCCGCGGCGTCGCGGTCGAGATGCCCGTGCGCCGGTCCCGGGTGCACGCGCTCGACCTCGTCTCCTACGCGGACGGCGTCGCCACGCTCGACCTCCTCGTCGGCTCGGGCACGTATGTCCGGGCGATCGCCGACGCGCTGGGCGGCCACTGCCGGGCGCTCCGACGCACCGAGGTTGGTCCCTTCACCGTCGCGGAGGCCGATCCGGCCAGGATCATCCCGGTCGAGGAGGCGCTCGCGCGGGTGGAGCGCGCGGCCGGCCGAGCGTGAGGGTCGCGCGCGCCCCGGAGGAGCTCGGCCCCGGCCCTCGCGCGGTCGCGGTCGGAACGTTCGACGGCGTCCACGCCGGACATGGGGCCGTCGTCGCCGCTGCGCGGGCGACGGGGCTGCCGACGGCAGTCGTGACGTTCGACCCGCAGCCGCGCTCGGTCGCGGGCGGGGAGGAGCTGCCTCTGCTGTGCTCGCTCGAGCGCCGGCTCGAGCTGCTCGCCGACCTCGGCGTGGGGGAGGCGCTGGTCGTCGGCTTCGACGCCGAGGTGGCCGCGCTCGAGCCCTCCGCATTCGTCGACCGCTACGTCCGCCCGCTCGGCGCCGAGGCGGTGGCGGCCGGGGAGGGGTACCGCTTCGGCCGCGACCGTGCCGGCGACCTCGACACGCTCGCGGCGCTCGGGCTCGCCGTCGTGCGCGTCCCGCCCGTCGCAGGTGTCTCGTCGAGCCGCATCCGCGACCTCGTGGCGGCGGGGGAGGTCGAGGCGGCCGCGCAGCCCCTCGGCCGCCCGGTGGAGATCGAGGGCACGGTCGTCGGCGGCGACGCGCGCGGCGCCGGGCTCGGCTTCCCCACTGCGAACCTCGACCCGCCGCCCGGCGTCCTCGTGCCGCGTCTCGGCATCTACGCGGGCGCGGCCCTCGGCGTCCGTGCCGCCGTGTCGGTCGGCACGAACCCGACCTACGGCGTCGGCGAGCTCCGGATCGAGGCCTTCCTGCTCGACTTCGAGGGCGACCTGTACGGCCGCCGGCTCGTGGTCGAGCTCTGGCGGCGCCTGCGCGAGGAGCGGGCGTTCGCCTCCGAGGCGGAGCTCGTCGAGCAGATCGCCCGTGACGTGGCGGAGACGCGCGAGGCGACGCCGCCGGTCCGAGCGAAAGGTTTCGGCCACTTCCGGCATCTCTAGGGGCGTGGAGCCCGAACGCGCCGCCCGCGTCCCCAGCCTCGCCGTGCTCGAGACGGTCCGCTGCCTCGAGTGCAGCGCCGTCTACTCGAAGCCGCGCGGGGGCAGTACCGTGCAGCGGAACCCCGGCTGCCCGGAGTGCGGGTACGTCGGCTGGCTCTCCGCCGCGATCCCGCTCAACGGAGCGTCTCCGCGGCCCCGGCTCGCCTCGGGTCACCCGCCGCACCTGCACGTCCGATCGCACTGACGCCGCCGAAGTAGTGGTGGCGGCCGGACCACGCCCGGACGTCCCAGCCGCGGCCGCGGAGCTCGCCGAGCGCGTCCTCGTCGACACCCGGCTCCGCGTGGAGCGTCCAGCCGACCGG
>DATHTC010000430.1:0-8137 GCA_035463735.1 Gaiellaceae bacterium
GGAGATGTAGGACTCGCCGTTGCGCCCAGCCACGCGGGATACGCGCACGTATCCGTCCATCGCTGCTGCCATCCTCTCCTCCTGGCGAATCAGAGGAAATCAGTTCGCAATCGTACACATTCTAGACGGCTACCGGGTCGAGCTGATCGACCGCAGCGGCGCGTAGCCGCAACTCGGAACGCTCTCCCCGATCGCAAGGCGGCGGCTGCGGCTCGGCATGATGTAGCTACAAAGGTGCTACATTGGGGGCATGAGCGATCGAGTCGGGATCCGCGAGCTCCGCCAGGACCTCAGCCGCTATCTGCGCCGCGTCCGTGCGGGCGAGCGGCTGATCGTGACGGAGCGCCGGCAACCCGTCGCGGTGATCGAGCCGTGGGTGGACGAGACGGATCCGCTCGAGAGGCTGATCGGGCAGGGTCTCGCGACGCGCGGTAACGGCGAGCTTGCGAGGATCGAGCTTGCGCCGCTGGCGGTGTCCGACGCCGGCACGACGGCGCTCGAGGAAGAGCGCGAAGAGCGGCTTGGCTGACCTCGCGCCCGTCGCCTACGTCGACTCGTCCGCGCTGATCAAGCTGGTGGTGCCCGAGGCCGAGAGCGAGAAGCTCCGCGCCGAGCTGGAGCGCTGGACGCGCCATGCATCGAGCGCGGTCGCTCGAACGGAGGTCGTGCGAGCGGCGGCCCGAGTCGACGCCGCCGCCCCCGCTCGCGCGTCGCGCGTTCTGCGCGCGCTCAGCCTGATCGCGATCACGGACGAGATCCTCGACCGTGCGGCCGAGCTGGAGCCGCTCACGCTTCGCTCGCTCGACGCCCTGCACCTTGCCTCTGCGCTCTCCTTGGAGGGGGCACTCGGACCGGTCGTGACCTACGACGTTCGCCTGGGTGAGGCAGCCAAGACTGCGGGTCTCGACGTTCTCGCGCCGAGCTAGACGCAGGCCGCCGCGGGAGCGCGTGGACGCGACGCCGCGAAGCGCGCCGGTGTCCTCGAGCCTCGCTTTGGCCACGGAGGGATGACGGGGCGCGACACGACGCGGGTCGGCGCGTTTCGATGACGGAGTCCCAACCGCTCTACGGTCCAGGGCAGTCGGCATTCGCGCGGTACCTGGAGCGGCGCGAGCGGCGCCGGCCCGACCCCGTCGCGCGCGAGCTCCGTCGGCGCCTGCTCGCCGGTCTGCGCGGCCGGGTCGTCGAGGTGGGCTGCGGCGACGGCGCGGGCTTCGAGCTCTACCCGCCCGCCGTCACGGAGGTGCTCGCGGTCGAGCCGGACCCGACGGCGCGGGCCGCCGCGGCCGAGCGTGCGCGCAGCGCGCCGTTCCCGGCCCGCGTCGTCGAGGGCGTCGCCTCCGCGGTTCCCGCCGCGGACGGCGCGTTCGACGCCGCGGTCTCGTTGTGGGTGCTCTGCAGCGTCCCCGACCAGGCCGCCGCGCTGGCCGAGATCCGGCGTGTGCTCGTCCCCGGCGGCGAGCTCCGCTTCCTCGAGCACGTCCGCTCCGAGCACGCACCGTTCCGCGCGCTGCAGCGCGCGGTGGACGCGCTCTTCTGGACGAGGGCGCTCGGCGGCTGCCGGACGACGCACGACACGGTCGGCGCGATCCGCGCGGCCGGCTTCCGGATCGCGGCCCTCGACCGCGGCTTCCACTCCTCGTCGCCGCTGACGGCCACCTCCGCGCCGTACGTGCTCGGGGTGGCTCGGGCCTGAGGGTCAGCCGGCGTGCGCAGCGAGCGCGGCACGTCCGCGCTCCGTCAGTGCGATGCTCGTCGCGGTCGCGCCGGCGGCCCGACGCGCCACCACGAGGCCATCGGCGATCGCGTCCTCCCAGACGGAATGGCGCGGGCAGCCGGTGCGCCAGACGTCCACCGCCTCGGCGTACGAGCGCGGCTGCGCCGCGATCCACGCGAGCAGCTCCGCCGTCGCGGGCGCGATCGCCGGCGCCGTCCGGTCGCGCTCCGCCTGCACGCGCACCGCTAGCGCCAGTCGATCGAGACGACGTCGATCGGCTGCTCGAAGCCGGCGAGCACCTCCGAGCGCGGCTCCGACGCGCGGAAGGCGGTGGCGACGCCGTCGAGCGTGTCGCTGCTCACGAGGATCTCCCCGCCGGCGGCCGCGGCCCCGATCCGCGCGGCCACGTGGACGCCCTGGCCGCCGTAGTCGCGCACGTCGCCGCCGCTGCGGAACGCGCCCCCCGTATGCGCGCCGATGCGCACGTCCGGGGCCACGATCTCGGCGTCGAGCGCGCGCTGGATCGCGACCGCGGCTTCGATCGCCGCCTTCGGGGTGTCGAACGCGGCGAAGAACCCGTCCCCCGTCTGCTTGATCACCTCGCCGCCGCTCTCGACGATCCGCTCCCGCAGCAGCTCGTCGTGTCTCGCCAGGAGCTTCCGCCACTTCTCGTCGCCGAGCGTCTCGAGCATGCGCGTCGAGTCGACGATGTCGGTGAACAGGAACGTGCGACGGGCCTCGAGCCGCCCGAGCAGCTCCTTCGTCCGCTCCGCGTCCAGGGTCGCGCCGAGCCGCTCGAACGTCGCGAGCGCCGCCTCCAGCTCGTCCGTCGCGCCGTGCTCGTCGCCCTGGCGGCGGAAGGCGAGCCCGAGCAGCATCCGGGCCTGCGCCGTCTCGTACGGTGCGCCGATCCGCTGCCACTCGTCGCGGGCGTGCCGGAGGCGGCGGGCGGCCTCGTCGGGGTCGCCCTCCGCAACCGCGATCCGGCCGGCGGCGACGTCGACGGCGGCGTCGAACGCGGGCGCTCGGCGGCCGTCGATCTTGTACGCATCCACGAGCCCCTCGAGCTCGGCGAGCGCGGCGCGTGCGGTCCGGAGGTCGGAGGCGGCGAGCGAGACCTCGACCTGCGCGGGCAGCAGGCGCACCCGCGTGAAGGGCTCCTCGCCCTCCTGGAGCGCCCGGCGAATCCCCGCCACCGCGGCCTCGACCTTCCCCTCCGCGAGCCGGAGCAGCGCGAGCCCGGGCTGTGGCTCGCGCCCCAGCTCGTTCGCCGTCCGGAACGCCTCCTCGGCGGCGGCGAACTCCCCGCGGCGGCGGCGGATCTCGCCGATCTCGTAGTGGCCGCCGGCCGCGGCCCTGCGGTCGAACTGCTGCACCTCCTCGCACGCGGCCTGGGCGAGCTCCTCCGCCTGCGGCCACTCGCCGCGGAGGCGGAGCATCTCCGCGCGGTGCACGCGGCACGAGCCCGGGTACCCCGTGACGTCGAGCGCGTCGCACCACCGGTTCGCGGCCACGGTGCACTCGGCCGCCCGGCGGAAGTCGCCGACGTCCTGGTACGAGCTGATCGCGACGCAGTGGACGAGGCCCGTCGCGAACGCGTTCAGGTGCCCGCAGGTCGCGGTCGCCTCGTCCAGCAGCGCGAGGCCGTCGTCGACGTCCCCGCGCCGGATGAGCGCCCGGCCCTTGCCCACGAGCGAGAGTACTTGCGTGTCGCGGTCGCCGAAGCGCTCGCCGAGGTCGTAGGCGCGCTCGAACGTCGCGACCGCGTCGTCGACCCCGGCGCCGGCGAAGAGCATGTTGAAGCCGCGGGTCAGCGTGAGGCGAGCGTGCTCGACCGTGTCCGGCTGGCCCTCGAGCAGCCGCTCGGCGTTGGCGAACCACCCGTGCGCGACGGCGAACTCGCCGCGGCCGACGTGGTCCCACGAGAGCGTCAGCGCGAGCCTCGAGGCGTCGACCTTCGCGCCCGCCGAGGCGTAGCCGGCGTACGCCCGCTCCCGCAGCGCGACCGCCTCCTCCAGCCGCCCTACCCAGAACGCGGCCTCCCCGAAGCGCTCGAGGTCCGCCGCCTCGGGCGAGGCCCCCTCCACGCGCGTGTACAGGTCGTACGCCTCGCGCCACGCGCGGCGCTCCGCGGCGGCGCGCGCGTCGTCGAGCGGGGTCAGGAGCTGGGACACGACTTGCGCCCATTGTCACACAAGGTGCGGGGGGCGCCAGCTGCGCGGCCGGGTGGGATAGCGTCGCCGCGTGGACGCGTCGGACCTCGAGCTCCGCAACCTGACCTACGGGCTGCTCGTCGAGCTCGGTCGCGTGCCGACTGCCGACGAGGCCGCCGCGCGCGCCGGGCGACCCCGCGAGGACGTGGTCGCGGGCTGGCGGCGGCTGCACCACGCGCATGCGCTCGTGCTCGACGGAGCGGGTGCGATCCGGATGGCGAACCCCTTCTCGGGGGTGCCGACGCCGTACCGCGTCCACGCCGCCGGCCGCGCGTGGTATGCGAACTGCGCCTGGGACGCGTTCGGGATCTGCGCCGCGCTCGGCGTCGATGGCCGCGTCGAGACGGCCTGCGCCGACTGCGGAGAGCCGATCCGCGTCGAGGTCCGCGACGACCGGCCCGACGACGAGAGCCTCGTGTTCCACTGCCTCGTTCCCGCTGCCCGCTGGTGGGACGACATCGGGTTCACCTGAGGGACGATGAACCTCTTCCGGTCGGAGGAGCACGTCGCGCGCTGGCTCGCCGGCCGCGAGCCGGGGGCGACGATCCCGCTCGTGCAGCTCGGCGATCTCGCGCACGCCTGGTGGGGCGACCGGCTCGACCCGGGCTGGAGGCCGCACAGCCGCGAGCAGAACCAGGCGATCCTCGACGCCGTCGGCCTCGTCGGCGAGTTCTGGCGGCTCCCGTAGGTGCCGGTGCTGCGGCGCGTCCTCGACGCCGAGCACGACGCGTTCGGGCGAATGCTCGCCGACCGCCTGGAGGCTAGGGGGACGGTCGAGGTCGTCGAACGCGACGACGGGACGGTCTTCGCCTCGCCGACCGACTACTGGTTCGCGCCGGTGCGCGCGTGGTGGCCGCAGGAGCGCCGCGCCCTGCGTCACGTCCGTGGGCGCGTCCTCGACCTCGGCTGCGGCGCCGGCCGCGTCGCGCTGGAGCTGCAGCGGCGCGGACACGACGTCGTCGCGGTCGACGTCTCGCCGCTCGCGGTCGAGGTCGCCCGGAAGCGGGGCGTGGCCGACGCCCGCGCGGTCACGGTCGACGAGCTCGTGCGAGGCGGCGAGCGCTTCGACTCGGTCGTCTTGCTCGGCAACAACCTCGGGCTGCTCGGCGGCGAGCGGGACGGGCGGGCACTCCTCCGCCGGCTCCGGCGCGTCACCACGCCGACCGGGCGGATCCTCGCCGGCTCGTACGACCCGTACGAGGGCGCGAGCGACCTCGCGCGCGGCTACCAGGAGCGCAACCGCGCCCGCGGGCGGATGGGCGGCCAGGAGCGGATCCGCGTCCGCTACCGGCAGTGGTCGACGCCGTGGTTCGACTGGCTGTTCGCGTCGCGCGCCGAGGTCGCGGCGCTTGCCGCGGGCTCCGGCTGGACGGTCGGCCGGTTCGTCGACGAAGGCTCGGGCTACGTGGCCGTGCTCGAGCGAGACGACGCCGCGCCGAGCTCGAGGCCCACCGGGCACGCCACGCCCGTGCCGCCGAGGCCGCAGTAGCCGCCCGGGTTCTTCGCCAGGTACTGCTGGTGGTACGGCTCGGCGTAGAAGAACGCCGGCGCGGGAGCGAGCTCCGTCGTGATCCCGCCGTAGCCGGACTCGGCGAGGCGCCGGCCGTACTCGTCGCGCGAGCGCTCGGCCAGCTCCCGCTGCGCCTCCGTCGTCCACAGGAGCAGCGACCGGTACTGGGTGCCGACGTCGTTCCCCTGCCGCATCCCCTGCGTCGGGTCGTGGCCCTCCCAGAAGGTGCGCAGCACCTCCTCGTACGCGAGCTGCGCGGGGTCGAAGACCACGAGCACGACCTCGGCGTGCCCGGTGAGGCCGGAGCACACCTCCTCGTACGTCGGGTTGGGGGTGAACCCGCCGGCGTAGCCGGCCGCGGTGGTGTGGACGCCCGGGAGCTGCCAGAACAGCCGCTCGGCGCCCCAGAAGCAGCCCATCCCGACGACCGCCTGCTCGAGCCCGGCCGGGAAGGGCGGCTCGAGCGGCGTCCCCAGCACCTCGTGGCGAGCCGGGACCGGCATCCGCTCGGGGCGACCCGGGAGCGCCTCCTCGGCGGTCACGGCGCGGAGCTTCGCGGCGGAGAACAGCACGGCCCCAGCGTAGCGAGAGGCGCCGGGGGTGCCGGCGCCTCTCGAGCCGTTGCGGTGACGGTCAGGCCGTCGCGGGGGTCCGCGTCGCCGCCGGAGCGGCCGCGTCGCCGCTCGCCCAGCTGCGCACGGCGAGCAGCGACAGGATGATGAAGCCGATGCCGGCGAGGAGCAGCGCGACGCCGACGACGATGCCGAAGATGGCGAGCTGCTCGGCCATGTACGACATGTTCAGCGCCGTCGACAGCGCAGTCGCGGTGACCCACGTGTTCCGGGCGCCGTTCGAGATCGGGTTGCCTTCCTCGTCCTTCGCGGCGGCGGCCTCGTCGCTGGTGCCCGCCGGGTCGTCAGGATCGTCGGCCGACACGAAGCGGCCCATCTGCGCGTAGGTCAGGCCGTCGGAGCCCTCGAGCGCGTGGTCGCGCATGATCAGGGCGAAGGCGCGTGCCTGCTCGCCGGTCTTGACCTGCTCCTCCGACCACTGCTCGGCGTGCGCCGCGACGGCCTCGTCGTCGGCTGCGTTGCCGAACACGATCTGCTCCTGCGCGATGCTGTCGCGCACCGTGCTGCGGCCGTCGACGCCCATGTAGATGGCGACGATGCCGAACACGATCAGCACGGCTCCTGCGATGTAGCCGCCGTACTCGAAGACCTTTCTCGCGGACATGACTCCTCCTCGTCGTATCGGTTGCGCCGCAGCTTGCCGAGCGCCGGCCGGGCCGCCATCCGCAACCCGCCGTCGCCCCGTTGCGGCTTGACCGCACCTCTCACACGGAGAGATCCCGCCGTGCGAACAGCGGCGGCGCGGCCGCGGCGAGCACGACCGTGGCCGCCGCGAGCAGGAGCGTCCACCCCACGTCGAGGCCGTTCCGGAGCGTGTCCCCGGCCGTGTACCAGTGCCACGGCGCGAACGGCTGCAGCGGCTCGAGCACGTCCACGAGGTTGCCGAGGCCGTCGAGGAGGTACCCGGCCACGGCGACCGAGGCGGCGGCCGCGATCGCGAGCGCGCGGCTCCCGGTGGCCGCGCCGACGAGCAGCGCGAGCGTGCCGTGGAGGAGCGCCAGCAGCCATGTGACGAGGGTCGCCGCCGCGATCGGCCCCGCTCCGACGTCCATGGAGAAGAGGACGTCGGAGCCGGCCACGAGGAGGAACGTCACCGCGGCGAGGAGCGCGAGGAGCGCGGCGAGCGCGGCGAGCTTCTCGAGCGCGAGGCGCTCGCGGCTGACGGGATTGGCGAGCAGCAGGTCGAGGGTGCCGGCCTCCTCCTCGCCGGCGAGCGCCCGCGCCCCGGCGGCGATCCCGTACACGAGCAGGAGCAGCGGCAGCATGAGCGAGAAGAGCTCGCCCTGGAGGTAGCCGGGGCCGGTCGAGAAGTCGAGCGACCCGCCGATGAACGCCTTCAGCTCCTCGGGATAGTCCTCGACCGCCCGCTGCAGGTCGGCGTTGTCGCGGATGCTCGGGTAGACGGAGCAGGTGATGAGGACGAGGACGGCGATGCCGAGGCTCCAGCCGACGAGGCCGCGCCGCCCGTCGCGCAACGTCTTGCCGACGACGCTACGCAGCAGCATGCTCCGCATCGGCTCCGGGCTCGTAGAACGCGAGGAAGACGTCCTCCAGGTCGGGCTCGTGGCTGTACAGGTCGACGACCTCGAACCGCGCCAGCGCCTTCACCAGGCCGTCGAGCGAGCCCTCGACGACGAGCCGCGCCTCCGTGCCGTCGACGGAGAGGTCCCGCACGCCCTCCACCTCGCGGAGCGCGCCCTCCGGGACGGGCGCCCCGAAGCGGACCTCGACCTCCCGGACGGCGCGGCGGTGGAGCGCCGCGACCTCCTCGACCGCGACGAGCCGTCCCTCGCGAATGATCGCGACGCGGTCGGCGATCTGCTGCACCTCGGAGAGCACGTGGGACGAGAGGAAGACCGTGCGCCCGTCGGCGGCCGTCTCGCGCAGGAGCTCGTTGAACTCGCGCTGCATCAGCGGGTCGAGTCCCGAGGTCGGCTCGTCGAGCACGAGCAGCTCGGGCCGGTGCAGGAACGCCTGGACGAGACCGACCTTCTGCTTCGTCCCGCGTGACAGCGACGCGATCGGCCGGTCGAGCTCGAGCTCGAAGCGCTCGGCGAGGGTGGCG
>DATHTC010000431.1:0-14105 GCA_035463735.1 Gaiellaceae bacterium
AGCGCGCGGAGCTCGTCGACGCGTGCACGGGCCTGCTCGGCGTCGCGCGAGACCTCGTCCCAGTGTCGCCGCGCGCCCTGGAGCTCGCGCCACGCCTCCCGCATCGCGGCGCGTCGCCGCAGCTGCTCCTCGCCGACGAACGCGTCGAGGACGTCGAGCTGGTACGACGGGCGGGCGAGCCGCCGCTGCTCGAACTGGCCCGACATCGCGACCAGTCGCTCGACCACGGCCGCGACGTCCTCCCGGGGGGCGCTGCGGCCCCAGGCGTAGGCGCGCGTGCGGCCGTCCGCGAACACCCGGCGCGCGACGACGAGACCGTCCTCGTCCTCCGGCCGCAGCTGCGCGAGCGCGTCGAGGCCCTCCTCCTCGAGCAGCCCCGCGGGGAGGTCGAGCTCGGCCTCGACGTACGCCTCGGACGCGCCCGGCCCGACGAAGGAGGCGTCGGCGCGGGCGCCGAGCAGCAGCCCGATCGCCTGGGCGAGGATCGTCTTCCCCGCGCCCGTCTCGCCCGTGATCGCGTTCAGCCCGTCGGCGAGGCCCAGCTCGGCCTCACGGATGAGCACGAGGTTCTCGATCCGGAGCCTACGGAGCACGGCCCTCGGTCATGTCGCGAACGTCTCCCGGTAGCGGCGGAAGAACGAGCGGTCGGAGAGGACGCCGAGCGACGCACGCTGCTCGTCGATGCGCACGGCGACGTCGGCGGCCGGCCCGAGCTCGGCCACCACGTGGCCGTCGACGAGCACGACGATCCCGATGTCCACGGTGCGGTTCACGATCGCGAGCTCGGCGTCCTTCGGGACGACCAGCGGCCGTGCGTGGAGCGAGTGCGGCGCGACGAACGTGATCGCCATCGCCTCGAGGCCCCAGACGAGCACCGGGCCGCCGTTGGAGAGGTTGTACGCGGTCGAGCCGACGGGGGTCGAGACGATCATCCCGTCGCACGGCTGCGTGCCGAGGTCCTCGCCCCTGATCGCCCACGCGAGCTCGACCATGCGGCCCACGTCGGCGCTGCGGACGACGACGTCGTTCACGGCCACGCGCGTCCCCCCGGCGACGTCGACCGCCAGCGTCGGCAGCTCGAGCACCTCGAACTCGCCGCGGAAGACGCGCGCGAGGCCGCTCTCCATCGCCTCCCGCGAGATCGCGGAGAGGAAGCCGACGCGGCCGAAGTTGACGCCCACCACGGGAATGCCGGTGCCGAGGAAGCGGTTGAGCGCGCGCAGCATCGTCCCGTCCCCGCCGAGCACGACGACGACGTCGGCCGTGTCGAGCGAGGCGTGGCCGTCGGCGCGGCCGTGCTTCGCGAGCTCCTCCGCCGGCAGCAGGAGCTCGACGCCGTGCTCGCGGGCGAGGGTCTCGAGCCGCTCCAGCGCTGGGCCGATCACGCCCGTCTTCCCGTGCGTGATCACCGCCGCGCGGCGGACGGCGTCACGGGACGGCGCGTGCGATCCGGTCGTCGATGTCATCGTCGAGAGCTGCGTGCGGGTCGTGGACGAGGTGCAGGAACACCTCGCGGTTCCCCTTGGGTCCCGGCACGCCGGAGTCTACGACGCCCGCCGTGCGCGCCTCCCAGGCGAGCGCCGCCACGGCGACCTCGCGGACGACGCGCCGGCGGACGGCCGGGTCCCGCACGACCCCGCCCTTGCGCACCTCGCCGCGACCGGCCTCGAACTGCGGCTTCACGAGCACGACGGCCTCCCAGCCGGGAGCCGCGAGCCGAAGCGCCGGCGGCAGCGCCGTCCGGACGGAGATGAACGAGACGTCGCAGACGACGAGCTGCGGCGGGTACGGGAGCTCCGTCAGCGACCGGGCGTTCGTCCGCTCCAGCACGGTGACCCGCGGGTCGTCGCGGAGGCGCGGGTGAAGCTGCCCGTAGCCCACGTCGAGGGCGAGCACGCGGGCCGCGCCCCGTTGCAGGAGGACGTCGGTGAAGCCGCCCGTCGAAGCGCCGACGTCGAGCGCGTCCAGGCCGCGGACGTCGATCCCGAACGCGTCGAGCGCGTTCGCGAGCTTGTCGCCACCGCGCGAGACGTACTGCGGCCCGCGCTCGACCTCGAGCGGGACGTCGTCGGCGAGCTGCTGGCCGGGCTTCTGGACGCCGGGCACGAGCCCGGCGAGCACGAGCGCCTGCGCCTGTGCCCGGGTCTCGGCGAGGCCCCGCTCGACGAGGAGCACGTCCGCGCGCTTCTTCGGCACGCCGGGAGGCTAGCGCCGACGCGCGACCGCGCCAGTGGCGGAAGCGGACGTGGCCGGGTACCAGGTACGTACCTGGTACGTACCAGGTACCGCTGCCTGGAGTCATTACGACGTCCGCGCGGCCAGCGTCTCCACGAGCTCGGCGAGGACGGACGTGTCGGCGGGCACCGCCTCGAGCGCGCGCAGCGCGCGCGACGCCGCGTCCTCGGCCGCCCCACGCGTCCACGCCACGCCCCGCGTCGCCACCGAGCCGTCGCCGTCGAGCAGGTCGTCGACCGCCTGGAACAGCGGCCCGAGCTCGGCCGCGAACCGCCGCCACGGCGCCTGCGCGGGCTCCGGCACGGCCGCGACCCACAGGCCGCAGCCGACGGCCGCGTCGAACAGCCGCCCCGTCTTCAGGCGGTTGAGGGTCTCCTCGTCGGCGCGGTCGCCGGCGACGTCGAGGTACTGGCCGCCGATCATCCCCAGCGTCGCCTGCGCCAGCTCGCGCCCGACCGCGGGCGTCGAGTAGGAGAGCGCGAGGCGGAAGGCCTCCGCGAGCAGCGCGTCGCCCGCCAGCACGGCGACCGCCTCGTCGTAGCGGACGTGCAGAGTCGGCCGCCCGCGGCGCTCGGCGTCGTCGTCGAGCGCGGGCAAGTCGTCGTGGACGAGCGAGAACGAGTGGACGAGCTCGACCGCGGCCGCGGCGGGGAGCGCCCGCTCCGCGTCGACGCCGGCGGCCTCCGCGGTCGCGAGGCAGAGCACGGGACGGACCCGCTTGCCGCCGCCGGCGAGGGCGTAGCGGAGCGGCCCGTCGAGGCCGTGGAGCTCGGGTGTCAGCGCCAGCTCGTCGAGGTACGCCTCGACGAGCGCGCGGAGCTCGTCAGGACGGCGGAGCAGCCTCGGCCTCCCGCCTCGCCCGCTGGAGCTCGGACTCGACCTCCTTGGCCAGCTCGGACAGGCGCGTCAGCGCGTCGATCGCGCCGTCGACGTCCTCCGAGTCGGACATCCGCTCCAGCTCGGCGCGCGTCTCCTCCAGCTTCGCGAGCAGCTCCTCGGCCCGCTGCAGCGACTCCTCCGCGCTCACGGCGCCACCCGCTCGCGCACGGCGCGGCCGAGGATCCCGTTCACGAGCTTGGCGGCGTCGTCGCTCGCGTACCGCTTCGACAGCCGCACCGCCTCGTCGATCGCCACCTCCATCGGCACCTCTCCCTTCTCGAGCTCCTTCAGGGCGATGCGAAGCACGTTGCGCTCGACGGCGCCGAGCCGGTCCGCGGACCAGTCCTCCGCGTACTCGCTGATCGTCGCGTCGAGACGCTCGGCGTCGGCGCAGACCTCGCGCGCGAGCTCGAGCGCCCAGGGGTCGACGTCGCCCTCGAAGAGCGAGCCGAGCTCCTGCCCCGTCACGTCCCACTGGAACAGGAGCACGAGCGCCGTCCGTCGCGCCTGCCGTCGCGACGAGCGCCGCGCCTGCCGCGGGCTCACGTGTCGAGCTCCTCGACCGAGACGTCGACGGACGAGGTCTCGAGCCCGCACTGCGCCCGCAGCGCCTCGTGCACCCGCCGCTGCACCTCCTCCGCGACCTCGGGCACGACCTCCCCGTACCGGACGGCCAGCTCGAGCTCCACCCGGGCGCGCTGGCCGTCGAGCTCCACGTCGAGGCCGCGCTTCGGCCGGCGGGCGCGCGCCCCGTCGACGGACGCCACCACCGTCCGGACGACCTGGGAGAGCACCCCCGCGGTGACCGTGATCGTCCCGTTCTCGTTCGTGATCGTGTGCGTGTCGCCCAACCTCGCGCTCCCAGGTCACCGCGAGACCGCGGCCAGCTCCGTCTCGGCAAGGTAGCCCGTGTGGTAGTCGCCCGCCCGGAACGCCGGCGAAGCCAGGATCTCCGCGGCGGCGTCCCTCGTCGTCGGCACGCCCTCGACCTCGAGCTCGCGGAGCGCGCGGAGCGCCCGGGCGATCGCCCCCGTGCGATCGACGTCCCACACCACGACCTTCGCGAGCAGCGAGTCGTAATGGGGAGGCACGTCGAGGCCCTCCTCGACGTGCGTGTCCACGCGGACCCCGGGCCCGCCCGGGATGCGGAACCGCGTCACGCGTCCAGGCGCCGGCGCGAACCCACGGGACGGATCCTCCGCGTTGATCCGGACCTCGATCGCATGGCCCGCGCGCGGTGCGCGCCCTTCGAGCGCGAGCGGCTCGCCCGACGCGACCCGCAGCTGCTCGCGCACGAGGTCAATGCCGGTGACGAGCTCCGTCACGGGGTGCTCGACCTGGAGGCGGGCGTTGAGCTCGATGAAGTAGAAGCCCCCGTCCGGGCCGAGCAGGAACTCGAACGTGCCCGCGTTGACGTAGCCGATCGCGACGCACGCGCGCGCTGCGGCCGCCTCCATCGCCTCCCGCGTCTCGGCGTCGAGCGCGGCCGACGGCGACTCCTCGATCAGCTTCTGGTGGCGCCGCTGGATGGAGCACTCACGCTCCCCGAGCGTGAGCACGCGGCCGCCGACGTCGCACAGCACCTGGATCTCGACGTGCCGCGCCGGCACGACGACCTTCTCCAGGTACAGCGACGCGTCGCCGAATGCGGCCTGGGCCTCGGCGGCCGCCGTCGAGTAGGCGGCGTCGAGCTCCTCCGCCGCCGCGACGAGCCGCATGCCCTTGCCGCCCCCGCCCGCGGCGGCCTTCAGCAGCACCGGGTAGCCGAGCTCCGCGGCGGCCTCTCGCACGTCCGCGAGCGAGGCGCCGCCGTCGGTGCCCGGGACGAGCGGCACCCCCGCGGCCGCGAGCTCCCGCTTCGCCTGCGCCTTGTCGCCCATCCGCTCCATCACGTCCGCCGGGGGCCCGACGAAGACGAGGTCGTTGTCGGCGCACGCGCGGGCGAACTCGGCGTTCTCGGCGAGGAACCCGTACCCGGGGTGCACGGCCTCGCAGCCGGTCGTCTCTGCCGCGGCGACGACGGCGCGGACGTCGAGGTAGCTGCGCGCGGCGGGCGGCGGGCCGATGCAGACGGCCCGGTCGGCGAGCCGGACGTGGAGCGAGTCCGCGTCCGCGGTCGAGTACACGGCGACCGCCTCGACGCCCAGCTCGCGGCAGGCGCGGATCACACGCACGGCGATCTCGCCGCGGTTGGCCACGAGGACGCGCTCGAACACGCGCGCAGCTTACGGTCGCGGGCGGCTCGGGCTCGTCTGAGCCGCCCGGGCCGTCGCCGACGGCTCGGCGCCGAGGGCATAGTGCGGAGGCACAGGCCCGAAGAGCGACGGGGCGTCAGCGGCGGCAGGCGCCGGCGGAGGCCGGCTCGGCCGGCCGGGAGCCGACGCCGGCCGGGCGGCTCAGACCGCGTCCAGGGGCCGGCCGTCGAGGCGCTCGAGCTCGAACAACAGCTGGCCGAACTCGACGGGCGCGCCGTTCTCGGCGTGCACCGCCCGCACGACGCCGTCCACCTCGGACTTCAGCTCGTTGAAGAGCTTCATCGCCTCGAGCAGGCAGAGCGTCTGGCCGGCGCCGACGACGTCGCCCACCTCGACGAACGGCGGCGCCCCCGGCTCGGAGGCGCGGAAGAAGACGCCGACCATCGGCGACTCGACCCTGACCAGGGCGTCGCTCCTCGGGCCTACCGGCTCGGGAGCGGGCTCGTCGACCGCGAGCGGCGCGCCGCCTCCCCCGCCCGTGCCGACGGCGTCCTCGGTGCGCCGGACGGTGACCCGGAGGTCGGCCTCCTCGATCGTGACCTCGCCGATCCCGGACTCCTGGACGATCCGGACGAGCTCGCGGATCCGCTCCGCGCGGCCCTGGTCGACGGCACCTCCCGTCAGCTGCTCGTCACGGGCCGCACGCCCGCGGATCGCCTGGAGCAGCGGCTCGGCGTCGGCACCGAAGAGCGCGAGCAGCAGCAGCTCCTCCTCGCTCGCGGCGAGGCCTCCCGCCTGGACGCGCACCTCCTCGAGCGCCGCGGGCGGCTCCGGCTCCGATGCGCCGTCCGAGAGCAGCCGGACGGCGCGCTCGACGACGGGGTCCAGGCGCCCGGGCGGCGAGCCGTAGCGGCCGAGGACGAGGTCGCGGAGCTCGTCCACGACCACGACCCACCGCTGCGCGGAGAGCACGTGCAGGAGCGCCTGCGACGCGAGCACCTGCCCGATCGGCGCCGCGAGCGGCGGCATCCCGACCTCCGTCCGGATGCGGGCCAGCTCGTCGAGCACCTCGTCGATGCGGTCGCCGGCCGCGTTCGCGTGCAGGTGCACGTCGAGACCGGCGACGAGGCCCGCCGGCAGGGCGTACTGCGCCGCACGCGCGGCGATCCGCGGGGCGAGCGGCGTGACGGGGTCGTCCCCGATGTGCTCGTCCACGACCTCGGACGCCTGCCACAGCGCGTCGACGTCCACCCCGGTGTCCATCCCGAGCCCGCCGAGAGCCTGCGCGAGCGACTCCCCGGACACGCGGTAGAGCGAGAGCGCCACCGGGTAGACGGCCGCGGCCACCAGGTCGGCGCCTGCCCGCGCGGCCTCGATCGCGCCCGCGAGCGCCGCACCCCCGGCCCCCTGGAGGTAGACGCCCACCGGCAGCCCGCTCGCCTCCTGCAGCCGCCCTACCAGCTCTCCCGCCCGGTGCGGCTCGAGCGAGCCGGTCGGGTCGTGGAGGAGGACGCGGGCCGCGCCGAGCTCGGGGAGCGCACGAGCGCCCGCGACGAGCGTCTCGGTCTCGCCCGTGACCCCGGAGCTGTAGACCAGGCCGCCGTCGAACTCCCGCCCCGCGTCGGCGATCGCCTGCGTCGCCTCGCGGAGGTTGGAGACGTCGTTGAGCGGGTCGTGCAGCCGGAAGACGTCGATCCCGTTCTCGGCGGCGGTGGAGACGAAGCGCTGGACGAAGTCGCCGGTGACGGGGTGCGAGCCGACGAGGAAGCGGCCGCGCAGCGCCATCCCGAGCGGCGTCTTCACGCGCGCCTTCAGCGCCCGGATGCGCTCCCACGGGCTCTCGACGCCGCGACGGACGGCCGTGTCGAAGACGCCGCCGCCGGAGACCTCGAGGTACGCGAAGCCTGCGCCGTCGAGGATGTCGGCGAGCCGCAGCAGCTCGGCCGTGGGGATGCGGCCGGCGAGGGGCTCCTGGCCGAGCAGGCGGATCGTCGTGTCGGCGAGGCGCGGCATCGCCCGGGGGAGACTACGACGCGCGGGCCCGCTACGCGCGGCTGATGTAGCGGCGTTCCTTCGGGTCGACCTTGACCCGGTCGCCGGCGTTCACGAACAGCGGCACCTGCACGACGGCGCCGGTCTCCAGCGTCGCCGGCTTCGTCACGTTCGAGACCGTGTCACCCTTCACGCCCGGCTCCGTCTCGGCGACGGTCAGCTCCACCGACGCGGGCAGCTGCAACCCGCCGGGCCGCCCGTCGACGGTGAGCATCTGCACGGTGCTCGAGGGCTGCAGGAACGCAAGCTCGTCCGCAACCGACGCGCGCGGCAGGCCGAACTGCTCGAACGTCTCCTCGTCCATGAACACGACCTCGTCGCCCGAGTCGTAGAGGTACTGCACCTGCTTCACCTCGGTGTGGACGCGCGGCATCTTCTCGCCCGCGCGGAAGGTGCGCTCCACCACGGCGCCGGACTCCAGGTTCTTCAGCTTCGTGCGCACGAAGGCGCCGCCCTTGCCCGGCTTCACGTGCTGGAACTCCACGATCCGCCAGACGGCGCCGTCGAGCTCGACGTGCATCCCGTTCTTGAACTGCGCCGTCGAGATCGTCTCCGCCACGGCGGCGAGTGTAGCTCGCCCCCTCTACGAGACGGTCCGCAGCTCCTTCGGGAACAGCGACAGCCGCTCGCAGCCGTCGTCGGTGACGACGACGAGGTCCTCGATGCGGATCCCGCCCTCGCCCGGGAGGTAGATCCCGGGCTCGACCGAGACGACGCTGCCCGGCTCGAGGGTGTCCTCCGACTCCGGCCGCAGCACCGGCGCTTCGTGGATCTCCATCCCGACGCCGTGGCCGAGCCCGTGCCCGAAGGTGCCCTCGAACTCCGTGGCGTCGACGATCCGCCGCGCGACGCCGTCGGCGTCGCGGCCCGACACGCCGGGGCCGACCGCCTGGAGCCCGGCGAGCTGTGCCTCGTGGACGACGTCGTAGGCCGCCGAGAGCCGGTCGGAGAGCCCGCCCACCGCGAAGGTACGCGTGCAGTCGGAGCAGAACCCGCCCCAGCGCGCGCCGCAGTCGACGATCACCGTGTCGCCGTCCTCCACCCGTCGCTCGCCCGGCTCGGTGTGCGGGTTGGCGGCGTTCGGCCCCGCGGCGACGATGACCGGGAACGCGAGCCCCTCCGCGCCCTCGTCGTGCAGCAGCTGCTCCAGGCGCCATGCGAGCTCGGCCTCGGTGCGCCCGCGGAACGGCTCCTCCACCAGGCGCTCGTAGGCGCGGTCGGTGATCCGCGCGGCGCGACCGATCGCCTCCAGCTCCGCCGGCTCCTTCACCGCGCGCAGGCCGAGCGTGAGCCCCGTCGTCGGCACGAGCTCCAGACCGCCGGCACGAAGCGTCTCCCACGCCGCGTAGCTGACGTGGTCGGCCTCGAAGAGCACGCGGCCGCCGAGCTGCTGCGCAAGCGCGGCGTAGAGGTTTCGGCCGACCTCGACGAACTCCGCGCCCTCGAGCCGCCGGCCCTGCTCCGCGTAGCGGAAGTCCGCGAACACGCGGACGCGCTCGGGCTCGACGAGCGCGGCCGCGTTCGAGCTCGCGAGGCCGGTGAGGTAGCGGACGTTGACGAGGTTCGTGACGAGGAGCGGGCCGTCGACGAGCGCCCGCAGCCGGTCGACGCGCGGGTTCACACGCGCTTCCCGCAGAGGAACTCGAGCGCCTCCCGGTAGCCGTCGGGTCCCTTCCCGACGATCCGGTGCGCGCGCACGTCGTCGAGCACCGAGAAGCGGCGCCACTCCTCTCGCGTGTCCACGTCGGAGAGGTGCACCTCGACGACGGGGACCGGCACCGACTCGAGCGCGTCGCGGATCGCCCACGAGTAGTGGGTCCACGCGGCGGGGTTGACGACGGCGCCGGAGACGCCGTCGAAGAGGTCGTGGCACCAGGCGACGTACTCGCCCTCGTGGTTCGTCTGCCGGCAGCGGACGGTGACGCCGAGCTCGTTTCCCCACGCGTAGATCCGCGTCTCCAGCTCCGACAGGCTGAGGCCGCCGTACACGGTGGGGTCGCGGCGCCCGAGCACGTCGAGGTTCACGCCGTTGAGGACGTCGACCCGCACGTCGCGGCAGCTTATCCCGCGATCAGCGCGTCGAGCGCGGCGCGGACGTCGGCGTCGGACAGCTCGACGTCCCACCGCGGACGCCCGGGCGCGTCGAGCAGGACAAGCCGAAGGCGGCCGTCCGCCGCCTTCTTGTCGCGGCGCAGCGCCGCCCAGGCACGCTCGCGGTCGACGCGGACGGGACGGGGGTCGAGGAGCCGGCGCACCGGCTCGTCGTCGAGGCCGGAGAGCCGGAGCGCGGCGAGCAGCCCGAGCGCGACTGCGCGACCGTGCGTCACCTCCTCATACGCGGCGGCGGCCTCCAGCGCGTGCGCGAACGTGTGCCCGAGGTTGAGGACGTGCCGCGGCCCGCGGTCGTGCGGGTCGCGGAGGCAGACGGCGGCCTTGTAGGCCGCGCACCGGCGGACGAGCTCCGGCTCCGGCAGCTCCCACAGCGGCTCGCCGGCAAGCAGCCCCGTCTTCACCACCTCGGCCGTCCCCGCCCGCCGCTCCGCCTCCGGGAGCGTGGCGAGGAGCGCCGGGTCGACCACGGTCGCGGCCGGCCAGTGGAACGCCCCGACCAGGTTCTTCCCGCCGCGCAGGTTGATCGCCGTCTTGCCGCCGATCGCCGCGTCGACCTGGCCGACGAGCGTCGTCGGCACCGGCACCCAGTCGATCCCGCGGAGGTACACGGACGCGGCGAAGCCGGCCGCGTCGGTCGTGCAGCCGCCCCCGAGCGCGACGAGCGTCCCGCCGCGGTCGAGCCGGAGCTCCTCCCACAGCCGCCCGACGGCGTCGAGCGTCTTCGCCTCCTCCCCCGGCGCGAGCTCGTGCGTCGACGCCAGGCGGGAGCCGAGCGCGAGCTGCGCGTCGGCGCCGTGGATCCCCGCCACGTGCGGATCGGAGACGAGCGCGGCCGGCCCTTCTCCGGGCACGAGCGGGCCGAGCAGGGCGAGCGCTCCCGTCTCGACGTGCACGCCGGCGGCCGCGAGCAGGATGCCGTCGACGTCGCGCGTGCGGGCGTCCGCGACCTCGAGATAGAGCTCCGCGCGCTCCTGATACAGGCGCCGGAACCCCTCCTCGTCGCGGGCCAGCGGCCGGTCGGAGCCCGCGACGCGGCGCCACGCGTCGTCCACGTCCACGTCCACCAGCACGGCCACGGCGCCCTCCCGCAGCGCCTCGCGCACGCGCTCGGACTGCACGGCGCCGCCGCCGAGGGCCAGCACGGCCGGCTCGGGCTCCGCGAGGGCCTCCACGGTCAGCTCCTCCTCGAGCTCGCGGAACGCCGCCTCGCCGCGCTCGTCCCACAGCTGCGCGATCGACGTCCCCAGCTCGCGCTCGAGCTCGGCGTCCACGTCGAGGAACGGGCGCGAGAGCCTCGCCGCGGCCTCCGCGCCGAGCGCGGACTTGCCGGCACCCATGAAGCCGACGAGGGCGACGTGGCGCGCTAGCGCGTCCACGCGATCCGCTCGACGTACGCGCGCGCGGCCGCGACGAAGTCGCCGAGCGCGTCGCCGCCGAACTTCTCGCGGGCGGCGCGCGCGAGCTCCCACGCGACGCTCGCCTCGGCGACGACGGCGAGCGCCTCGACGGCGGCCACGTCGCTCCGCTCGACGAGCGCCTGCCCCGGCTCGCCCGTCCGCAGATCGACGGACGCGAGCGGCCGCATCAGCGTCGGGAGCGGCTTCATCGCCACGCGCACGACGATCTCCTCGCCGTTGGAGACGCCGCCCTCGATCCCGCCGGCCCGGTTCGTCGGGCGCCGGCGGTCGGCGCCGATCTCGTCGTGCGCCTCCGAGCCGAACAGCGCGGCGAGGGCGAATCCGTCGCCGACCTCGACGCCCTTCACCGCCTGGATCCCCATGAGCGCCGCCGCCAGCCGAGCGTCGAGGCGGTCGTCGCGCGTCGCGTACGTGCCGAGTCCTGGCGGAACAGCACGCGCGCGCACCTCGACCACCCCGCCCACCGTGTCGCGCCGCTCGCGGGCCTCGTCGACGCGCCGCCGCAGCTCCTCCTTCCCCTGCACGGCGCCGGCGACCTCGACCCCGATCGCCGCCAGCAGCGCCTTCGCGACGGCGCCTGCCGCCACCGTCGCGGCCGTGTGACGCGCGCTCGCGCGCTCGAGCGCGTCCCGGACGTCGTCGTGGCCGTACTTCTGCGTCCCTGCCAGGTCCGCGTGCCCCGGCCGCGGCAGCGTCACCGGCTTCGTCCCCTTCCCCGTCGGCTCGCCCTCGGGCGGCCACGGGCTCATCCCCCACGCCCAGTTCGCGTGGTCGCGGTTGCGAACGACGAGCGCGAGCGGCGTTCCCAGCGTGCGGCCGTGCCGGAGGCCGGCGAGCACCTCCACCTCGTCCGACTCGATGCGCTGCCGCGGGCTGCGGCCGTAGCCCTCCTGACGGCGGCGCAGGTCAGCGTCGATCGCCTCCCGGTCGAGCACGAGCCCCGCGGGCAGCCCCGTGAGGATCGCGACCAGCGCCGGGCCGTGGGACTCCCCCGCGGTGACGAGGCCGAGGGTCACGCCGCGGAGCGTACAGCGGTGCATCCCCGACTCCGAAAGGGGGTTGCACGGCGCCCGGGCCTCCACTATGACGCGTCGGAGGGAGGATGACACGTGCGCGCCGATCGGTCGGACGGCGCTGCGGCACGGGTCGCCGGGTGCCTGTCGCCGACCTCGAGCCGACGTTATCCGACAAGGGGGTTCCTCCCGCATGGGCACAGCCCACGACCGCGCACGCGCCGCCCGCCGGCACGTCGCCTGGGCGCTGACGGCGCTCGCCGGCCTCACCGCCACGCTCGTGGCCGGGGCCGCCGTCGCCGCACCCGGCGTCACCCCGGCATCCGTCTCCGACGAGCTGCTGCCGGGCGAGACGGCCGCGATCACGAAGACGGTGGAGACCTCGCCGATCCCACCGCGGCCCGACATCTTCTTCCTCGCCGACACGACGGGGAGCATGGGAGGGGCAATCGCGAATGTTCGCGCCAACGCGGCGTCGGTGATGAGCCAGGTGCTCGCCGCGCAGCCCGAGGCGCAGTTCGGCGTCGGCGAGTACAAGGACGTGGGCGACGCGTTCGTCTACCGGCTGAACCAGCCGATCACGGCCAGCACCGCGTCCGTGCAGGCCGGGATCAACCTGTGGGCCGCCGGCGGCGGCGGCGACGAGCCAGAGGCGCAGCTCTACGCGCTCGAGACGCTCGCCGAGAGCGCGGCGACGGGGTTCCGCACCGGCTCCTCGCGGATCGTCGTCTGGTTCGGCGACGCGCCCGGCCACGACCCGCGCAACGGCTCCACGGAGGCGTCCGCGACGGCCGCGCTCCAGGCTGCGGGCGTGCGCGTGCTCGCGATCAGCACCGGCTTCGACCGCCTGAACCTGACGGGGCAGGCGAGCCGGATCGCGACCGCCACGGGCGGCGTGTTCCTGTCCGGTGCGAGCGACTCGCAGGTCGCGGACGCGATCCTCGCGGGGCTCTCGAACCTCCCTGCCACCGTCACCCACAGCGTCACGTGCCCGGGCGGCGTCACGGCGACGCTCACGCCGGCGAGCCAGACGGCGACCAGCGGCGGCACGGTCTCGTTCTCGGAGACCTACGGCGTCGACGCGGGCACGCTCGCGGGCACGTACGTCTGCACCGTCGACTTCCTCGTCAACGGCGTCTCCGGCGGCGCGGCGTTCCGGCAGACGATCACGATCACCGTCCCGGCTCCGGATCTCGAGCTGGCGAAGACAGGCCCGGCGCTCGTGACCGAGGGCGACGACGTCGTCTACACGCTCACCGCACGGAACAACGGGCCGACGACGGCGACCGGCGTCACGATCACGGACCCGGTCCCGGCGGGCTCGACGTTCGTCTCGGCCGACCCCGGCTGCACGCTCGCGGCGGGCGTCGTCACGTGCACGGTCGGCACGCTCGCGCCGGGCGCATCGGCGTCATTCGCGCTCACGGTCGAGGCGGGCTCCGGCGCGTCGCTCGTGAACACGGCCACGGTCGACGGCGACCAGGACGACCCGAACCCGGCGAACGACTCCGCGACCGTCGTCACGGAGATCAACCTCAACCCGGTCTGCACGGCGGCGCGCACGGGGCTCGGCAGCCTGTGGCCGCCGAACCACAAGCTCGTCTCCGGGCAGGTCGCGGGCGTCACGGATCCCGACGGCGACCCCGTGTCGCTCGTGATCACCGGGATCACGCAGGACGAGCCGGTGGACGCGAACGGGAAGGGCGACGGGAACACGTCACCCGACGCCACGATCGGCACCGGCGGCGCCTTCGCCGTGCGCGCCGAGCGGGCGGGAGGCGGCGACGGCCGGGTGTACCGGATCGCGTTCACGGCCTCCGACGGGCTCGGCGGTCGCTGCTCCGGCACGCTACGGGCAGGTGTCCCGCACGACCGGGGCAACGGCGATGCGGCGGTGGACTCCGCGCCGCCGTCGTACGACTCGACGCTGCCGTAGCACGATCGCGGACGGCGGGAGGGCTCGCTCCGGCGGGCCCTCCCGGCCTCTCACGGACGCACGGCCGCGCGCATCGCCGCGAGCGGTGCGGGGACGCCCGTCCAGCGCTCGAACGAGGCGGCGCCCTGGCGAACGAGCACCTCGAGGCCGTCGACGACGCGGCAGCCCGCGGCGCGGGCGGCTTCGAGGAGGGCGGTGTCGGCGCCGTCCGCACGGTACGCGAGGTCGACGACCGTCTGCTCGCGACGCGGGGGCACGAGCACCT
>DATHTC010000432.1:0-2126 GCA_035463735.1 Gaiellaceae bacterium
TCGAACAGGCGCTCCTTCTCCTTGTACCGCTCGACGCGCTCCACCATGTGCGGCGAGGTCTTCTTCAGGTAGCCGACCACGCGCTTGTACGTGCGCTCGTGGTCGATGACGGCGCGCTCGAAGTCGCCGGTGAACAGGTCCCGGACGACCCGCAGCGGCAGCTCGGCCTCCTGGTAGACGAGCTCCGGGACGGTCGCGCCCTTCGCGCGCTCCTGGATCGTCGCCCACAGGCGCTGGAGGAAGTCGAGGTCGCGCTCGATGTCCTCTGCCGAGGCACCCTCGGCCGCGGTGCGGACGATGACGCCGCCCTCCTTCACCTCGAGCCGCTTGAGGATGTCCTTCAGCCGCGTCCGCTCCTCGTCCGGAAGCCGCCGCGAGACGCCGAGGCCCTCGCCGGAGGGGACGTAGACGACGAAGCGGCCGGGCAGCGAGATCTCGGTCGTGAGCCGGGCGCCCTTCGTCTTCATGGGGTCCTTCACGGCCTGCACGAGCAGGGTCTGGCCCCGCTGGATCAGGTCCTGGATCCGCTTGCCGTGGCGCGCCTTCCCCTCGAGCTCCGGGACGACGATCTCGTCGACGTACAGGAACCCGTTCTTCTCGAGGCCGATCTCGATGAACGCGGCCTCCATCCCCGGCAGGACGTTGTCGACGACGCCGAGGTAGATGTTCCCGGCGATCGAGCGACGCTCCGGCCGCTCGAGGTAGGCCTCCGCGACGACGCCGTCCTCGAGCACGGCGACCCGCTGCTCGGAGACGTCGACGGAGATCAGCAGCTCGCGCTTCGCCTCCGGGAGCGGGGCGCGTCGCGGCGGCACGCGTCTCCGCGGCTGACGGCCGGGGCGGCTCGAGCTCGCGCCCGAGCTCCGGCGCTCGCCGCCTCGCTGCTGCTTCCGCTCGGGCTTCGCGGCGCGCGTCTTCTCCTCGACCGGAGCGGCCGCGCCCGCGGCCGCCGAGCCGGTCGCAGCGGTGCCGGCTCCGGTCTTCTTGCGGTTACGCCCGCCGCGGGTGCCGCGCCGCCGCCGCTTCGCTGCGGGCGTGTCGGACTGGGTGGGCTCGGTGGGCTCGCGCCCGGCTTGGTCAGCGCCGCCCGGGGGCGGAGGGGCGGCTTCGGTGGTGGACACCGGAGCGGCTGCCTCGGGCGGCGCCTGCTCCGCTTGCTTCTTCTTCCGTCGGAACCAGAGCAACAGGAAACTCCTTGTCGTGCGCGCGCACGACGTCGGGCCCACGGGGCGGGCACGTCAGCGCGCTGCAGGTGATTGGGGCGAGGAAGTCCATATCCTCGCGAGGGAGGGTAGCAGCGAGGTCGGCCCGCCCAGGCTCCCCCGGCGGGCGGCGCCTCAGGCCGCCGCCGGGCGCAGCCGCGCGCGCCGGGCGCGGATCGCACGGAGCCGCTGGTTCAGGCGGCTCCACGCCCACGGCTCGACCTCGCCGTAGCGTGTCTCCGACTGGCCCCGCGTCGCCTCGAGGTACTCGAACCAGGCGTCCGCCTCCTCGATCAGCAGCAGCTCCTCCGCCTCGCGCGCGTCCCGCATCGTCGGCACCTCCGCTCGGGTTGGTCGAGCGGAGCTTAGGACCACCCCCGGACGGCACGGGGGAACCCATGGTTCCCCCGTGAGCCCCCTCCTTCGCCGGGTCGCGTTGGTGGGGCGTCGTCCTGGCCTCTCGCGCGCATGAAGCGCGCTTCGGCCTCCATGGCCTGGTCTCGTAGGCGCACCGGAGGGCACGTCCTCGATGGCCTCCGCGCGCGCCGCTTTAGCGGCAGGCGCTCCGGCCGCGTCACCGGGCGTTTGGGCCGACGTGGACTGGACGTGCGGGATGCGCCCGGCTTTCCCCGGGCTGCGATCCCGCGCGTCCTGTCTTGGGGGAACCT
Source organism: Gaiellaceae bacterium (assembly GCA_035463735.1). Classification (GTDB taxonomy): domain Bacteria; phylum Actinomycetota; class Thermoleophilia; order Gaiellales; family Gaiellaceae; genus DATHTC01. The sequence continues at coordinate 1,871 of DATHTC010000432.1, forward strand.
CGCGGGTCCCCCTTGCCCCCTCCCTGCTAGGGCGTCGCGTTGGCGCGGGCGGCGAAGTAGCGTCGCGCGGCCTCGCCCATGGCCTTCGTGGCGGAGTAGCCGACGGCGCCGCGGAGGAACCAGCCCGGCAGGGGAACCGACAGGAGCGCGCGGCGGGTGGCCGCGCGGGCCGCGTAGCCGCTGCCCACCGTCGCGAGCACCTCGGGCGCGCGGTCCTGTCCGATCTCGACGCCGTGCGCGTGCGCGATCCGCAGCA
>DATHTC010000433.1:0-3574 GCA_035463735.1 Gaiellaceae bacterium
CCTTCGCCCCCTCACCGGTGGTGTCCTCGTCGCCGACCACGATCGTCCCGGACTCCACCTTGCGGAGCCCCATGATCCCGTCGATCAGCTCGCTCTGGCCGTTGCCGTCCACGCCCGCGATGCCGACGATCTCGCCGGCGCGCACCTCGAACGAGACCCCGCGAACGGCCGGAAGCCCCCGCTCATCGCGGACGTGGAGATCGTTCACCCTCAGCAGCGGCTCGCCCGCCTGGGAGCTCGTCTTCTCCACCTGCAGGAGCACCTCGCGGCCGACCATCAGGCGGGCGAGCCCCTCCTCGGTCGCGCCCGCGCGCGGCACCGTCTCGACCTTCTTGCCACGGCGGAGCACCGTGATCCGGTCGGCGATCTGCAGCACCTCGTGGAGCTTGTGCGAGATGAAGATGATCGAGAGCCCCTCACGGCGGAGCGACTCGAGGATCTGGAAGAGCTCGTCGGCCTCCTGCGGGGTCAGCACCGCCGTCGGCTCGTCGAGGATGAGGATGTCGGCGCTCCGGTACAGCGCCTTCAGGATCTCGACGCGCTGCTGCTGGCCGACGCTGATGTCCTCGACCCGAGCGCCCGGGTTGATCACGAACCGGAAGCTCGCCGCCAGGTCGGTGACGCGCTTCTGCGCCGCCGCCTTGTCGAAGAAGGGGCCGCTGTGCGGCTCGACGCCGAGCACGATGTTCTCGGCGACCGTCATCACCGGGATCAGCATGAAGTGCTGGTGCACCATCCCGATCCCGAGGTCGATCGCCTCGCGCGGGGAGTGGATCCGCACCGGCTTGCCGCGCAGCCGGATCTCGCCCTCGTCCGGGTGGTAGAGCCCGTAGAGGATGTTCATCAGCGTCGACTTGCCCGCGCCGTTCTCACCCAGGAGCGCGTGGACCTCGCCCGCCTGCAGCTCGAAGTCGACGGAGTCGTTGGCGACGATCCCGGGGAACCGCTTGGTGATGCCGCTGAGCTCGAGGAGGGGCGCGTCGGCCATGGGTGCGGTGCGGGAAGGGTACGGGGCGGGCGACGCCGCCCGCCCCGTACCCGCTCGAGCGAAGCTAGCCGACCGTCTCCGGGATCTCGATCTCCCCGTCGATGATCATCTGCTTCTGCTCCTCGACCTGGTCGATGATCTCCTGGTCGGTGAACTTCGGGCTGATCTCGCCCAGCCCGACGCCGTCCTCGGCGAGGCCGAACGTCGTCACGCCGCCGCCCTCGAACTCGCCGTTGACCTGCTTCTCGATCGTGTCGAAGACCGCGACGTCGACCTTCTTCGTCGCCGACGTGAGCACGTGGTCGCCGAGGAACGCCTGGTCGGCGTCGACGCCGATGCCCCACACGCCCTTCTCCTTCGCCGCGTCGATCGCGCCGAGGCCGCAGCCGCCGGCGACCTGGAACACGACGTCGGAGCCCTTCGCGATCTGGTCGAGCGCGACCTCCTTGCACTTCGCCTGGTCGACGAAGTCCTGGGAGTAGCCGTTCAGCGTCGTGACGCCGTCCTTGGCGTCCTGCGCCGCCTTCTGGTAGCCGGCGATGAAGCGGTCGACCGGCGGGATCTTCTGCCCGCCGACGCTCGAGATCGTCCCGCTCTCGGACGCGAGCGCGGCCATGTAGCCGACGAGGTAGCCCGCCTCCTGCTCCTTGAAGAGCAGGCCCTGCAGGTTCGACGGCGCCGCCTCGTAGGCGTTGTCGATGATGGCGAAGTTGACGTCCGGATACTCGTTCGCGGCCGTCTCGGTCGCCTCGCCCATCAGGAAGCCCACGGAGATGATCAGGTTGTAGCCCTGCTCCGCGCACTCCGACAGGTTCGGGATGTAGTCCGCGTCGGACTTCGACTCGAGCACGCGCGTCTCGACCCCGAGCTCGCTCTTCGCGCGCTCGAGGCCCTGGTTCGCCAGGGAGTTGAAGCCGCGGTCGTTCAGCCCGCCGATGTCGGTGACGAGGCAGACCCTCGTCCCCTCGCCCGCCTGACCGGCGTCGCCGGTATCGGTGGCCGGCGCCGTCGTCTCGCCCGCGCCCTCCTCGTCGTCGTCGCCGCCACAACCGGCTGCGACGAGCGCGAGCGCCGCAACGAGCGCGGCGAGCAGCCACAGCAGTCTCTTGCTCAACAGTTACGCCTCCTCTGCCCGGGTCCGTTGGTGCCGCGGCGATCCTAATCGGCGCAACCGGACGGCGCCACCCGGCGCAACGTCCCCCTAACAGCGCGCTCAGCCGCCCTGGGCGGCGAGGACGCGGTCGAGCTCCTCCTCGGAGACGAGCACGCGGCGCGGCTTCGAGCCCTCGTAGCCGCTGATGATGCCGCGGCGCTCGAGCATGTCGACGAGGCGCCCCGCGCGCGTGTAGCCCACGCGGAGTCGCCGCTGGAGCAGCGAGACGGACGCCGTCTGGGTTTGGACGACGATCTCGATCGCCCGGTCGAGCAGCGGGTCCTCGTCGGGATCGAAGTCCCCGTCCGCGTCCTCCCCGGCCTCCGGGGGCGCCTCGGGCGGCTCGAGCAGCGACTCGTCGAGCTCCTGCCCCCGCTGCGCGCGCGCCTGGTCGACGACGAGAGCGATCTCCTCCTCCGAGACGAACGCGCCCTGAACGCGCTGGAGCCGGGACGTGCCCAGCGGCTTGAACAGCATGTCGCCCTGGCCGAGGAGCGCCTCCGCGCCCGAGTGGTCGAGGATCACCCGGCTGTCGGTCTGCGACGACACCGCGAACGCGATCCGGCTCGGGACGTTCGCCTTGATCATCCCGGTGATCACGTCCACGGACGGGCGCTGCGTCGCGAGCACGAGGTGGATGCCGACCGCGCGCGACTTCTGCGCGAGCCGGATGACGGCGTCCTCGACCGCCTGCGGGCTGACCATCATCAGGTCGGCGAGCTCGTCGATCACGACGAGCAGGTACGGAAGCGTGTCCTCGCCGCGCCTGCGGAAGGCGCGGTTCGCCTCGGCGAGGTTGCGAGCGCGCACGAAGGAGAGCCGCTCGTAGCGCCGCTCCATCTCCGCGACGACGTTCGTGAGCACCGCGCTCGCCTCCTTGGGGCTGGAGACGACGGGCGTCAGCAGGTGCGGGATCGACTCGTAGTAGTTCAGCTCGATCCGCTTCGGGTCGATCAGGATCATCCGCACCTCGTCCGGCGTCGAGCGGAGCAGGATCGAGGTGAGGATCGTGTTGATGCAGCCGGACTTGCCCGAGCCCGTGGTGCCGGCGATGAGCATGTGCGGCATCCGGGCGAGGTCGGCCCACACCGCCGCGCCCGAGATGTCCTTGCCGAGCCACACCGCGAGCGGGCTGGCGGTCGGGGGCAGGTCGTCGAAGATGTCGCCGAGCGTGACGAGGTTGGGGCTCGCGTTGGGGACCTCGACGCCGACGGCCTGCTTGCCGGGGATCGGCGCGAGGATGCGGATCTCCGTGGTCGCGAGCGCGTAGGAGAGGTCGTCCTTCAGGGCCGCGACCTTCGACACCTTCGTCCCGGGCGCGAGCTGGAGCTCGTATCGCGTCACGCGCGGGCCGGCGATCTGGCCGACGACCGTCGCCTCGATCCCGAAGTGCGCGAGCGTCTGCACGAGGAGCGCGGCGACCTTGCTCACCT
>DATHTC010000434.1:0-4452 GCA_035463735.1 Gaiellaceae bacterium
CAGGTAGGACCTGCTCCCGATGGGGTCTAGCCTCCCTGCCGGCCCGCTCGGGCTTCTCGCGCGCGCCCCGGGGTTCCGGCTGCTCTTCCTCGCGGCGCTGGGCTCGGGCGTCGGAACGATGCTCGCGGTCATCGCGCTGACCGTCGACGTGTACGAGCGGACCGGGTCGGGCGCCTGGGTGAGCGCGCTCCTGATCGCCGACTTCCTGCCGACGATCGCGATCGGGCTCCTGCTCGGCCCCCTCGTCGACCGTCTCTCGCGGCGGCGGCTGATGATCGCGGCCGACCTCGTGCGGCTCGGCGCGTTCCTCGTGCTCCCCTTCGCGCCGAACGCCGGCACCATCGTCGCGCTCGCGCTCGTGGTCGGGTTCGCGAACGGGTTCTTCCGCCCGGCCGCCTACGCGGGGATGCCGAACCTCGTCGACGCCTCGGATCTCCCCCGCGCGAACTCGCTCCTCCAGGCGACGGACAACCTCACCTGGCTGCTCGGGCCGCTGCTCGGCGGCGTCCTGCTCGCCGCCTTCGGCCCCGAGATCCCGTACCTCGTGAATGCCGTCACCTTCGCCGTCTCCGCGGTGCTGATCGTTCGGATCCCCGCCCGGCTGCTCGCCTCCGAGAAGTCGCTGTCCCGCGGCCACTGGCAGGACCTCGCCGAGGGATTCCGCGTCGTCCTCCGTTCGCGGGCGCTGCTCACCGTGCTCGTCGCGTGGACGATCGTGATGGGGGGCAACGCGGCGGTGAACGTCGCCGAGGTCTTCCTCGTCCGCGACGCGTTCGACGCCGGCAACCTCGAGCTGGGGCTGATGATGGGCGGGGCGGGGGCCGGGCTCGTGCTCGGGAGCCTCGCCGCGGGGCCGCTGCTCGAGCGGCGGCAGGTCGGCCTCGTCTACGGCGGGTCGATCGCGACGATGGCGGTCGGGTTCGGGCTCGCGGCGGTGGCGCCGAGCGTGTGGGTGGCGCTCCCGTGCGTCGTCGTCTCCGGCATCGGGAACGGCGCCGCGAGCGTCTGCAACCCGCTGCTCGTCCAGACAGGGGCGCCGGACCGGGTCCGCGGCCGCGCCTTCACGGTCGTGATGAGCGTCAACTTCGCGGTCCTCGGCCTCGGGATGGCGGTCGCCGGGCCGCTCACGGACGTCTTCGGCGCGCGCTGGCTCTGGGGCGGCGCGGCCGCGATCTTCGCGGTGGCTGCGGTCGTCGCGTGGACGCTCGGCCGCGGCCTGCGCGCGACGACCGCCGAGGACGAGGCGGAGCCGCTCCTCGTCGCCGCGGCCGCCGTGCCCGTGGCGCAGGGCGACGACGGCGCCGCCTGAGCGATCTAGAGTTCGGCGCGTGGCCGGGCGCCGCGAGTGGACGCGGGAGACGCTCGTCGCCGGCGTGCGCGACGGCGACCGGCGTGCGCTCGCGCGGGCGATCACGCTCGTCGAGAACGGCGAGCCACTCGCGTACGAGGTCGTGCGCGAGCTCTACGGCGAGACGGGCGGCGCGTACACGGTCGGCGTCACGGGGCCGCCCGGCGTCGGCAAGTCGAGCCTCCTCTCGGCGCTCGTCCGGCACGTGCGCGCGGCCGGGCGGACGGTCGGCGTCGTCTCCGTCGATCCCTCCAGCCCGTTCTCGCGCGGCGCCCTGCTCGGCGACCGCATCAGGCTCGCGGACCACTTCCTCGACCCGGACGTGTTCATCCGCTCGATGGGGACGCGCGGGCACCTCGGCGGGCTCTCCGAGGCGGCGCTCCAGGCGCTGCTCGTGCTCGACGCGGCCGGCAAGGACCTCCTCTTCCTCGAGACCGTCGGCGCGGGGCAGAGCGAGGTCGAGGTGATCGGCATCGCCGACACCGTCGTGCTGGTGTTGATGCCCGGCTCCGGCGACTCGGTCCAGGCGCTGAAGGCGGGGATCATGGAGATTCCCGACGTGATCGCGATCAACAAGATGGATCACCCGGCGGCGAAGACGATGCTCGGGGAGGTGCGGTCGATCCTCGCGCTGGACCGCGAGCGGGACTGGCGGGTGCCGATCGTCCTCACCGAGGCGGTGCGGGAGGAGGGCGTCGCCGCGCTGTGGGAGCAGGTGGAGGCCCACCGCGCCCACCTGGAGGCCGACGGCGGCCTCGAGGAGCGGCGCCGGCGCAACCTCGCCGGCGAGGTGTTCGCGGTCGCGTCGGCCCGCGCGAAGGCGCACCTCGAGCGCGCGGTCGCGGACGATCCCGAGCTGCGGCGCTTGCTCGACGCCGTCCAACGGCGGGAGCTCGACCCGCTGACGGCGGTTCGCGAGATCATGGAGCAGGTCTTCCACGTCGATGCCGGAGCGGAAAACAGCGCCGACGCTGCGTGACGTCGAGGCGGCACGCGAGCGGATCGCGGGGATCGCCCAGGTCACGCCCGTCTATCCCTCCGAGACCTTCTCGCGGCGGACCGGCCGGAGGGTGCTGCTCAAGGCCGAGAACCTCCAGCGGACCGGGGCGTTCAAGATCCGCGGGGCGGTGAACCGCATCGTCGCGCTCTCCGAGGCGGAGCGCGCGGCCGGGGTGGTCGCAGCGAGCGCCGGCAACCACGGGCAGGCGGTCGCGTGGGCCGCGCGCGAGATCGGCGTGCCTGCGGCCGTCTACATGCCGGTGGACGCGCCGATGTCGAAGGTCGAGGCGACGCGCAACTACGGCGCGCGGGTCGAGCTCGGCGGCGCGTTCTTCGACGACGCGCTGGCGGCCGCGCTCGCCGCAGTCGACGAGAGCGGCGCGACGTTCGTGCACGCGTTCGAGGACGAGCGCGTGATCGCAGGCCAGGGGACGATCGGGCTCGAGGTCGCGGAGCAGGCGCCGGACGTCACGACGGTGGTCGTCCCGGTCGGGGGCGGCGGGCTCGCCTCCGGGATCGCGATCGCGCTGCGGGCCGTTCGGCCCGCCGTGCGGCTCGTCGGAGTGCAGGCGGCGGCGTGCGCGCCCCTCGCGGGCGGGGGGGTCAACGGGGTCACGATCGCCGACGGCATCGCCGTCAAGCAGCCCGGCGAGCTCACGTCCGCGATCCTCGCCGAGCTCCTGGACGACGTCGTGACGGTGACGGACGACGAGATCTCGGAGGCGATCGTGCTGCTCGCGGAGCGGACGAAGCTCGTGGTCGAGGGCGCCGGCGCCGCCGGCCTCGCCGCGCTGCTCGCCGGCCGTGCCGGCGGCGAGGGCCCGGTGCTCGTGCTGCTCTCCGGCGGCAACATCGACCCGACGCTCCTGATCGGCGTGATGCGGCACGGGCTGACGCGGGCCGGGCGGTTCCTGGTCGTTCGCACCCGCCTTCCCGACCGGCCGGGCGAGCTCGTGAAGCTGCTCACGCTGCTCGCGGAGGAGCGGGTCAACGTCGTCGAGGTGGCGCACCAGCGAGAGGGCGTCGACATCCCGATCGGCGTCACCGGGCTCGAGCTGACCCTTGCCACGCGCGACGAGGAGCACTGCAGCACCATCCTCGACGCGATGCGGCGGTGGGGCTACGCCGTCGAGCGCATCACCTGAGCCGCCAGCCATCCGGCGACACGCCCCTGCACGCCGGGGTCGCGGACGAGCCCCCAGTGGTCGAGGCCGGGCACGTGCAGCTCCTCCGCGGCGTAGCAGCGTGCCACGCCCACCCCGCGTTCCTGCGCGAACTCGTCGCCGTAGGCGACGAGGGTCCGCGACGGCAGGGACGGGACCGAGACCCCGCGGCGGCGCTCCGCGCGGGCGAGCGACGACTCCGCCCGTGCGCGCACGCCGGGCGGGAACGGCCCGTACGCCTGCTCGGGGTCGTACGTCCCCTCCTCGAGGACGACGTCCTCGTCGAAGCGTGCCGACTCGCCGGCCGGGGAGGGCTCGAGGAGGACGAGTGCGTCCGGCTCAACGCGTCGCGCGGCCATCATCGCCACGAGCCCGCCCATCGACCAACCGAGCAGCGCGAGCGGTCGCGCGACGCCGTCGCACGCGCGCGCCGCTTCGGCTTCGTAGTTCAGCATCGAGGCCGCCGCGACCCGGAGGCCCGCGTGCAGGTCGACCGCGTCGAGCTCGCAGCCGTCGAGCTGCCAGTCGTCGAAGATCCACGGGCCCGAGCCGGCGCCGTGGAGCGCGACGACGGTCACCCGCGAAGCCACGTCTCCGGGCTGCCGCCGGCCGGGGCGCGGCTCACGTGCCGCAGCGTCGGAAGTGCGTGGTCGCGCCGTTCCAGTCGGCCATGCCGCCGTCGAGGACCGGGCGGGCCTCGACGCCGCGCGCGGCGAGAACGCTCGCCGCGATCGCCGCCCGCGGACCGGTGTTGCAGATCGTCACTACCGGCCGGCCGCCGCCCCACACGGCGTCGGCGAGGGCCCCCACGAGCCGGTACGGGACGTGCCGGCTGCCGGGGATGTAGCCCTCGTCCCGTTCGTCCGCCTCGCGCACGTCGAGCACCTCGACCGCGCCGTCGGCGATCAGGCGCTCGAGCTCTGTGACGCTCACCGGCTCCAC